>CALBHI010000282.1 GCA_937894535.1 uncultured Verrucomicrobiota bacterium | reverse complement strand
CCTCCGCCGCCCCCGAAGGATCCGGACGGAATGCCGCCCCCGCCGCCCCCGCCGCCGACGACAAGGTATTCCACCTGGGTCACCCCGGCTGGCGCGGTAAAGGTGTTGGTTCCGGTGTTCGTGTATACTTGGACCACGTAGTTGGTGGGTTGGCCGCTCAGCGAAACGCTGCCGACGATGTAGGAAAGTCCCGGGCTCATCGTGTCGGTGACGGTCACCCCGGTATGAACAAACTGGCTGGTGTTCACCACGGTGACGACATAGCGCGCCTGCAGGTTGTTGTACCAGATGCCGCTGGGTGATGCCGTTTTGGTCAGCGAGAGGCCGCTGCTCGAGTACAGGAACACCAGCGAGGTGTCATCCAACCCGCCCGGCATGTACACGGCGATGCGGTAGTCGTTCACCGTGTCGCTGTCCATGGAGCAGCCCATGCCTCCGATGGTTTGCGCCACGACGACATACGAACCGGTGCCGACCCGGGCGAACGTGAAATCGCCGCTGGCGATGGTCACCCGCGATGAAACGGCCACGCCGTCGGTTTCGTAGCCGTCGCGGTTGGGGTCGGTATAGAGGGTGATGACCACGCCGCCGATGCCTTCGTCGTCGTCGGACAGGTCGCCGTCGCCGTCCTGGTCGAACCGGACCTGGCCGCCGATCAACGCGGTTTGCGAGTCGAGGAACAGGTGGTTGGTGGCGTCGGTGCCGCTGGAGGTGACGAGGGCGATCAGGTTGGAATGGCCGCCATCGCTGTCGGCCGTGCTGCGGAAGTTCACCAGGTCGGTTTGGGCGATCACATAGGCGTTGGAGGGAAAGTAGCCCAGTTCGAACCATCCGTCGTTCCCGGTGTAGGCGGTGGCGACGAGCACGCCGTCGTCGGGAAACCCGTCGCGGTTGGGGTCGGTATACAGGGTGATTGGCACGTTCGGGATGCCGGCGAAGAGACCGTTGAGGTTGCCGAGGCCTTCGGTGTCGTTGCGGACCCACCCGCCGATGCGCGATCGCGCGGGGAGCAGCACGGTGTTGGTTGCGGCGGCCTCGAGGGGCGATGAGGCGGCATGGCTGCTGACGAACGCGCGGTTGATGATGTTCGACGTGGCAATGCCGCCATCGATGGTAACGTCGAACGTGATGCGCATGGTCTGGCCGGAAGCGATGATGTAGTTCGCGGCCAGCGACGGAGGCGATCCGCCCCGGTTGGTTGGATTGATGCCGGAGGCGACGATGACCACCTCGTCGATCCACACCCGGTCGTTGGTGTCCATCGTGCTGTTGCCGAGGAAACGCAGGGCGAAGTTGGTGCTGCGGAAGGCGGAGGCGTTGAGGTTGCTGGCGGCGTTGTAGGTCCCGTCGAAGGCGGAACCGGACAGGTTGGTCAGCACGGTCCACGAGGTTCCCCCGTTTGAGGAGACCGATGCGCTGACCGTGTCGCCGGCTTCCATGCTATCGCGCCGGTAGCGGAACTGGAGGGTGATGTTGGTGAACGCGCTCAGGTCGGCCTCGCGCATCGCCCCGCGGTTGCCGCCCTGGATGCGCAGCATGTACCGGTCACCCGGCGCGGTGGTATCGGTGGTGACGCGGATGTCACCGGCTCCCGGACCGTTGGTTTCTCCGATCTCCTGCCACACCCCGCGCCAGGGCAGGCCGCCGTCGGATCCGTTGAATTCATCATCCACGGTGAAGTGGTCGGCCAGCAGGCCCGTGAAGGGGCCGAACACCGCGATGGCGGTGCTGTTGCTCACATAGGTTACGCCGGCGGGTAACTCATCGAGGACACGCACGCCGGTTTGCGCCACGTTGGCGGTGCTGGTGATGTCGATGGTGTAGGTGAAGCGGTCGCCAGGTTCGAGCAGGTTGGTGGTCGAGGTCTTGGTCATGGTGAAGCCGGGGATCGGCACCGGGACGAACACCTGGGTCTGGTTGTCCACATACACGCCGTTGACGATGCCGTCGGTGTTGGTCGGGAAGGGATCGTTCACCGTGAACACATAGGTTACCGTGGCGGTGTGGCCGATCGGGATGAAGCCGAGGTTGTAACCGAATTCGTCGAAGGGGAAGGCGGTCTCGAAAGGCGGGATGCTGTCGTCCGCGATGTTCGTGCCGTTGACGAACGAACTGCCGGCGAGGTAGGTCGTGTTCGAGGCCCCGGTGTCGTACACCACGACGTTGTTCGCATCGGAGTATCCGACATTGACCACGTGGATGGTGAACTTCACGTCATCACCCGGATTGACCACGCCGTTGGTGTTGAGGTCCGTCTCAAGCGACCAGTCCTTCACGGCGGGTACGGTGGGGAAGGGGAATACCGCCGCGCCCATGTCGAGGTACGGATTGCCGGTGAGGGCGACCGCGGGATCCTGGCCCCAGATGGTGGCAAACTTTGCTCCGTTGAGGGTGTAGATGCGCATGCCGGTCTGGTCGTTGTCGTTGGTGTCGGAAACGCGGATCGACTGCAGGGCGACGATGTTGGTGTGGTAGTCATAACGGCGTCCGTAGGCATCGATCAGCGGCCCCGTCAACGAGTTGCCGTCGAGGTCGATGTACAGCGTCGTATTGCTTTCCGCGGTGATCCAGATCGGGTTGCCGTTGCGCGAGGACATCGGGTTGCCGCCGGCCCCGGGAGCCCACGGCACGATGCTGACCGTGGTCAGGGCGCGTACCGGAATCAGCGAACACCCCCAGTCGTAGGCCTGGTTCTGGGCGATCGCCTTGCCGGCATCGGTGGCGGAAATGGGGACAAAGGGCAGTCCGTTGGTGGTGTAGAACATGCCGCCACTGTTGGTCGGCATGGTGAAGATGCTGGTGCCGTTGGCCGCCACGTCGATCCGGGTCGTTGCGGACAAGGTGCGGCACACCACGGTGATGGAGGTGGCATTGGGATTGTGCAGGTACACGTCGGTGGCGATGTTTGAAACCGAATGCACGCTGGTGTAGTAATTGGTGTCCCATTGGCTGGCCGGGAACAATTCGAAGAACCGCATCTCGTAGTTCGAACCGATGTCGCCGGTGATCATGTGGGCCTGGATCGGTTTGGTGGACGTTACCCTGGCCCCGCGGGAGACAAAGCGGACGAAGTGGTTCTGGCCGGCGTTGAGGTGCACGGTTTCGTCGACCGCCCCGTCGGCATCGCCGTCGATCGACAACACCGTGCCGTCGTATCCGGCGCCCAGATGGAGCGAGGCATACTCGAACATTTCATTCGTGCCGACGTTGATGCCGACCGGGGCGCGAAACTCGAAACCGAACTTGCTGCGGTCGTAGATCTGCGCGGAATCGGCGAGCACCTCGCCGGGACTCGGCGCGTAGAGGTAGCGGCTCATCGCGACCCAGCGGGTGACCGACAGGCGGTCGCGCGCATCGTAGTAGAGGTTGGTGCCGGCGCGTGGAAGGGGGATGTCGTTGGTGAGGGTGATGATGTCGCCCTCGCCGACGCGGTCGCTGCCGAAGCCGGGCGGGATGCCGTTGAGCGGGTTGTTGTCGCCCCAGACCCTGGTGGTGGCCTGCGTCGGCGCCATGATATTCGCCTCGTATCCATCCTCCCAGTGATCCCAGTACAACACGGTGTTGGTAATGCCGCCGACAATCGAGATGGTGCTGCGCAGGGTGGTGCCGATGTTTCCGCTGAAATTATCGATCGTGTTGAGGGCCACGCTTACCTCGTCCTCGTCAAACGGGATAAAATAAGTCTGCACGATGGTCTGGGCGTTGGCCGCGGCGGCTATGCACACGCTGGCGGCGAGGTGTTGGATGATACGTCGGATGAAGGCGCGTGGTGGATGTTTCATGATCTACTCGGCGGCTCCTGCTGGTTCGACACGGATCCGGATGTGGGCGAACCCTGCGGCGGAACCCGGCACCACGATTTCCCGCCGTCCACCGTTACCGGTCAGCGTGGCCACCGCTTGGTATCCGGCATCATCGCCGTCCAGCCACTGCTCCACGTGATAGGTCCGGCCGGTCACAGTTGGCCATTGGAGTACGAACTGGCCGGCCGTCAGGGTTTGCAACCCACCCGCCTCAAACACGGAAGCGCCGTTGCGCGGATCCGTGCCGGCCAACACCTCTTCCGCGTCGGTGAGTCCGTCACCGTCGGAGTCTGCCACACCGGGATCGGTGCCCATGCTGCGTTCCCACGCATTCATCAAGCCATCGGCATCGCTGTCCCCGGTGTCGAGCGGAGCCATGGCGGAAAACCGCGCGATGAACGGCTGGTTGCTCACCGCGCTGACGGTGAACACCTGCGAGTCGGCATAAAAAGAGGCATCGGCCAGCGATGTGGCGTTGAACACCCGCACGAACAACCGGGTGCCGCCGGCCGGCCGGGGGGTCAGCACGAGACCGAACCGGCCGGAACAAGCATCATCCATCGCGGCACCCCGGCCCACCGCCCAGGTCTTGACCAGGACCGTGCGAAGATCCGGCGTCCCGTCCACGGCCGGTGGATAGGCGATACCGTCCGCCGTGGAAAACACCTGGACCAGATCCCCGGCCACCACGGTCAGTCCCAGGGTATCGGCCTCCGGATCGGTTCCGGTCAACGGTGCACCCCACTCATCGAGGACGGCGCCGTCCGAGGCGATCGCCAACGACACGGCAGGGGGAACCGCCGCCTCCGCCACCAAGCCGGTCGCTGCCCAGACGAGCAACAGCATCCGGCGGAACCACCGCCCGTACCAACCCGAATCATGTGTGCAAAAGGGCATGCATCTCTATAGAGCAAACACCGTACCGCCTAGCCCGCCCGGAGGCGAATTCCGCCCTGCGCCGGATTCCGGCGCGCTAACTCCTTGTCCGCAGGGGGTTAAGACCGGCAGGAATATTTACTGCCTCGAAAGTACGCAGTGCATTCATCAGCAACAACTTGCGACGACTGCGAAAGTGATAAATCAGGGAGTTTTACTACCGGAATTCCAGTGGTCGGTCTCATCCCGTCATCCGAATCCATCCCCGTCCCGCCTTCCGGTCGAATTGATTGTAAAACCGCTTAAACAATCCGCAGGCGGCGGGTATGGTGTGGCATCGTGCTAAAACGTTTTGTACCAGTTGTGGCGGCCGGCTTGTTCTGCCTGCTGCTGAACGATTCGGCCGCGCAATCGACGCGTCCCGGGTGGGGTGCAATCCCGTATGCCGACAGCGCCGGCACCGGGGTGACCTTCCGCGTGTGGGCCCCGAACGCGACGAGCCTTACCGTGTTCGGCAGTTTCAACGGGTGGAACACGAATAACCTGCCGTTGGTGCGCGAACTCCCGGCCAGCAACGGGGTGTGGTCGCTGGACGTGGCCGCCGCCCGGCCCGGCCATGAATACAAGTTCTCCATCAACCACCAGCACCGGCGGCGTGATCCGCGAGCACGTCAGGTGATTCATTCCGGCGAAGCGCCCGCCGTGATCCACGATCCCGCCGCATACCGGTGGTCCACCCCGCCGATGATTCCGCCCCCGCACGACCAGTTGGTCGTCTATGAACTGCACATCGGTACCTTCGGCGGCACCTTCACCGGGGCAATCGCCCGCCTCGACCACGTCGCCGCGCTCGGAGCCAATGCGATCCAGTTGATGCCGGTGGCCGAGTTTGCCGGCGACCACAGCTGGGGCTACAATCCGTCCGATCCGTTTGCCGTCGAAAGCGCCTACGGCGGGCCGGATGCCTTCAAGGCGTTCGTCGATGCCTGCCATGCCCGCGGCCTCGCCGTGCTGATGGATGTGGTGCATAACCATTACGGACCCGACGACCTCGGCAACTCGCTGTGGGCGTTCGATGGCTGGTCCGGCCCGTCCGGCGGGGGCATCTACTTCTATCAGGACGCCGCACGCAGCCAGACCAAGTGGGGTCCGCGCCCCGACTACGGACGCCCCGAGGTGCGCCAGTACATCCTCGACAACCTGCGCATGTGGATCGAGGAATTCCGCGTGGACGGCTTCCGCTGGGATGCCACCCTGTACATGCGGTTCACCACGAACTTCACGGTGATCGCCGACGGCGAACGCCTGCTCCGCGACATCGGCACGATGATGGCCGAGGAGTTTCCGGAAAAACTCCACATCGCGGAGGACCACATCAACGACGGCCTGATCACCGCGCCGCTGACCAACGGCTTCGGCTTCCACTCCGAATGGTACCGCCCGTTCCACGAGATCCTGAGCGCCCAGTTGACCAACGATGCCGGCCGCGACCTCGAAACCCTCGCCACCCTGATCCGCGGCAGCAACCACACCGCACGGCTGATCTATACCGAATCGCACGACGAGGCCGGCGACCACAATGCCGACGAGGGCGCACAACGGTTCCCCGCCGAAATGGCCCCGGCCGATCCCACCGGCCTGCTCGCCCGGAAAAAAACCTCCCTCGCCAGCGCCCTGCTCATGACCAGTCCCGGACTTCCGATGCTGTTCCAGGGCCAGGAGCTCCTCGAAACATCGTTGTTCAGCGACCTGCTTCCGGTGGACTGGTCCCGCACCAATACCCAGGCCGGTTTCGTGCGCCTGCACCGCGACCTCGCCGCCTTGCGCTTGAACCGCCAGGGAGTCAGCGCCGGCCTGACCGGCTCCCTGACCGAAACCGCGGTCACCAACAACGGCACCTTGCTGATCGTGCGCCGCGGCCTTGCCGGACAACCCGCCCACGATGTGGTGGTGCTCGCCAACCTCTCCTCGAATTACGTGGATGGCTACTGGATCGATTTCCCGACCAACGGCCTGTGGCAGGTGCATCTCAACAGCGACCACGCCGCCTACGGGCCCGGCTTCACCTCGTGGGGCAGCAGCGAGGTGTTTGTCTGGGAGGACTTGCGCGGAAATCCCTACCTCGCCCCGTGGAGCGTGCTGGTGTTGTCGAGGATTCCGCCGGCCGCCACCGACAGCGACCGCGACGGTCTCCCCGACACCTGGGAAACCGCCCACGGCTTGGATCCGTTCAACGGCGCGGACGCCGGGCGGAATCCCGACGGCGACGCCTATTCCCACCGCGACGAATTCCGCGCCGGCACCGCTCCCTTGACCTGGAACCTGCCCGCATCTGCCTATGCCAGCCTCGGCGTGGCCGGCGACTTCAACGGCTGGAATCCCTCAGCCAGCCCGATGGCCCGCATCGCCGATCACCTCTGGCAGCGCGACTTCGTGATCCAGGCCACCCGCATGGAGTTCAAGTTCACCGCGAACAACAGCTGGGATGTGAACTGGGGCATCGTGTCGCAAACGGTATTCCGCGCGCCGATGACCCTCGCCGCCGAACCGGTCAACGACAACATCGTCGTGTCCAACCTCACCGCCGGCGCGACCTACCGCTTCCGCTTTCACGAACAGACCCGCACCTTCACGGTGCGCCGGATCGCGCTCGCCGACTCCGACCTCGATGACCTTCCCGACGCCTGGGAGTTGCTCCACGGCCTCGACCCGCTGCGCAATCCCGATCGCTTCGCCAACCCCGACGGCGACTTGTACGACAACCAGGAGGAGTTCCGCCGCGGCCTGAACCCGGTGGTGTGGAACGCGCCCCTGACCGCCTACAACAACCTGCGCATCCAGGGCAGCTTCGCGCTGACCAGTCCCTTCATGGCCCAGGACCCCTCGAACCACTACACGTGGATGTTCACCACAAACCTCGTGCAGACCACCGGCATGACCTTCCGGTTCGTCGCCAACGGGGATCCGAACTTGCGCTGGGCCGCGAACACCCCGGCCACCCTCAGCCTGCCCGCGAACGGCACCGCCACCTTCGGCGGCAACTTCCTCGTCGCCGTCACCCAGAGCCTGCACGGTACCTACCGCTTCACCTTCAACGAATCAAACCGCGCGTTTTCCTTGGTCTCGACCGATCCCGATACCGATGGCGACGGATTGCCCGACTGGTGGGAACTCCAGTTTTTCGGCCACCCGACCAACGCCGCTCCGCTGGCCAGCCCCGACGGCGATGTGTACACCAACCTCGAGGAATACCGCCGTGCGATGAACCCGGCCGTGTTCGACCTGCCGCGCGCGAACGTCGCGGCCATGGCCATTCCCGGAACCGCGAACAACTGGAACCCCTCGGCAAACGGCATGACCCTGGTTGACCACCACGTGTGGCGCGCCGTCGTGACCTTCACCAACGCCCTCAACCCGCAATTCAAGTTTGCCGCGAACGGTACGTGGACCGACAACTGGGGCCACGGCCTTTCGGCGTTCCTTCCGATGGGTGGCACCGCGGTGAAAAGCGAATCCGCCAACATGCAGATCAACGGGGTGGTGGACGGTCCGGTGGTCATCACCTTCAACGACGCGACCCTCGCCTACACGGCATCGTACGATCCGACGTATGCCGAGCTCGACCTGATGCCCACCGCCGATGGCCGTTGGATCATCCGCTGGAACAGCGCGGCCGATCAGCGGTACCACCTGTACCGCGGCACGAACCTTGCCGCGCCGTATGCGCTGATCGCCAGCAACCTCGCCGCCACGCCGCCGATGAACACCTACACCGATCCCGCGCCCGCGACGGCCGGCGGATTCTACCGCGTCGTGGTCAACCCCTGACCGGGGGGGCGGCGCTGCGTTCGGTGAGACCGTCGCCCAGCACCTGCTCCGCACGCCACACCACCTGGTCGCCCCGCTCGAGCGCCTCGGATAATTCTTTTTGCTCCGGCGTGAGGTGGCGGGTCAGCCATTCGCAGGCGCGTATGCGGCCATCGGGGCCGCACCCGTGAAAGGCATACTTGCCCTTTTCCTTGCGCAGCGGGCTGACCAGCCGCGTCCAGTTTTCCGGCGTCTCGGGCGGCGGCCCGTTCTCCAGCGCGAGCATCGCGAATTTCAGCAGGTGCACATCGCGCTGCAGGTTGCGGTTGATCCAGCGCAGCGAGTCCGGAGTGCGCCACGTGCGCACCTCGTGGCACCAGCCGCGTTTTTCCGCGAGCATCGCGCAGGCGTGGTGATGCGGAC
>CALBHI010000281.1 GCA_937894535.1 uncultured Verrucomicrobiota bacterium | reverse complement strand
CTCAAGGGCCGCACCGACGTGGTTAGCAACCTGTCTGCCCGCGCTCTTCACGCCTATGTGAACTGCACCGATCTCAAGCCCGGCGTGACCGAGGAAATGCCGGTCGAGGTCCCGATCGCTTCCGGGGTCAACATCATCGCGATCGATCCTCCCGCCGTCCGGGTGACCATCCGGGAACGTACGCCATGACCCAACGTCCGTTCGGTCGTGGATGGCTTCTTGCCCTGGTGGGTCTGCTGGGGGCTACCGCAGTCCTGGCCGAAACGGCCCCTGAGGAACCCGCGCCGGAACCCGCGTTGAGTGCGTTGGAGCGGGGCATGCTGGCCGACATCAATGACCTGATGCAGGAAGGTCGGCTCACCGATGCCGAGAACCGGTTGCGTACCATCCTCGATCGCATGCCGGATTTCAACCAGGCCCGTCAGTTGCACGCCGCCGTGCTGATCTCGTTGAACCGGTATGAACCCGCCATCGCCGAACTCGAGGAGTTGCTTCGCCGCCAGCCGGATGACCCCCGCGCCATGAACAACCTCGCCTGGATGCTGGCAACCTCGACGGACCTCCGCTTCCGTGATCCCGCCCGCTCCCTCCGGTTGGCGCAGGATGCGGTGTTGCGGTCGCCCTCCGACTTCCACATCTGGAGCACCCTCGCCGAGGCACACCGGGTCAACGCCAACTTTGAACAGGCGGTCAAAGCCATGCTGCAAGCCATCGACCTGGCCCGGCGCCGCGGTGCCCCGGCCGAAACCCAGGAATCGTACCGGCGGCAATTCGATGTCATCCGCGAAGCCGCCGCCATCATGTCGCTGATCGAATGAACACGTGCACCCGCACAGGTTGCCTGCTGCTGCTCCTGGCCGCGCTGCCGGTTGGTTGCCGCCTGCTGCGCGAGGACGCAGCGCGCCTGCCGCCTCCCGATCCCAAGCCGCTCGGTTCCGTGATGCTGGATGCCGGTCGCCGCGAAGTCCTGGTCACAGGTTTCGTCAACCAGGTCAGCGGACCGGTGGAATTGCTCGCCTGCGGTCCGGGCGGCAAGACCCATGAGAGCGTATTGGTGCTGATGGTCGAGCCGCAGGATCTGCACGTTGCCCTCCTTCTGCTCGGCCTGCGCCATGGTCCGCCGATGCCCGGGGTGGGGATGGCCCCGCCCAAAGGGGATCCGGTTCACCTGGAGGTGGTGTGGGAGGAACAGGGAACCACCCGCACCATCCCGGCTGAGTTGCTGCTCCGCGATGTGCAAACCCGGAAACCGGTCCGCCATGAGGCCTGGATTTTTAATGGTTCCATGATCGAGGCCGGGCGTCTGAAAGCCCTGGAGGAAGAGTCGCTGGTCACCACCTATTGGGATCCGTGGTCGCTGATCAACATCGCGTCGGACATCGGGGCGGATGACGAACGAGTCGTCGTCAACACCCATGCCGTACCGCCGCTGCACCATCCGGTAACCCTGGTCATCCGGCCGGGAGGTCGCCGGTGAACCGCCGCCCCGGTTGGTTCCTGGCCCTGCTGGTGGCTCCCTGGCTCGCCCATGGCGCCACCCTGCAGGAAATCGATGCCCGCCAGACCGTCGTGCTCGCCAATGCCCGCGTGCCCGCCTCGGTGGAACTCGCCCGTTACTACATGGAACAACGCGGCATTCCGACCAACCACCTCTGCGTGCTCGACCTGCCCGACAGTGAAACCATGGCCCGCTGGTATTACGAAAATACCCTGCGCGCCCCGCTCCAGTCCTTCCTGCGCGAGCGCGGTTTGATCGAACAGATCCAGCGCGACCCCTCCCGCGTTGCCGAAAACCAGAACGCCTGGCGCACGGTGCGGGTCCAGTTCCGTTATCTGGTGCTGATGCCCGGCGTGCCGCTGCGCATCGCGGAAACCAGGCCGTTCCTGCTCGCCAAACTCGCCCGCCTGCTCGAGGACCCGATGCAACGCGATGGGGCGGCGGTGGACAGCGAATTGGCGCTGATGCTGTGGGATCAGTATGACATCCGGGGGGTCATCAGCAATCCCTCCTACAACCTTACCACCTGGCCCCGCGGTGAACGCCATACGCGGCCCGTCCTGATCACCGCCCGCCTCGATGGGCCATCCCCGGAAACCGTGCGCGGCATGATCGACGGTGCCCTCGCCGCCGAACGCACCGGTTTGCAGGGACGGGTGTACATCGACACCCGTTCGGTCCGCGATCCCGATTACGCCGTCGGCGATTTCTGGATGCGCGAAGCCGCGGCGCGGTTCCACCGGCTTGGCCTCGAGGTCGTTGTGGACCGGCGTGAAGCGCTATTCGGTAGTCACTACCCGATGGAGGATGCCGCCTTGTACCTGGGTTGGTACAACGAAAACGCAAACGGACCCTTCACCTCGTCGGGATTCCGGTTCCGCCCCGGGGCCATCGCCTACCACCTGCACTCGTTTAGTGCCCGTTCCTTGCAGACCACCAACCGCTACTGGGCCGGACCGCTGCTCGCCCGCGGGGCCGCCGCGGTCATGGGCGCGGTGGATGAACCGTACCTGGACTTTACCCCGGACCTCCAGGTGTTCGCCGATCGCCTGGCCGCCGGCTACTCGTTCGGCGAAAGCGCCTATTTCGCCCAACGCTCCCTGTCCTGGCAGATGACCGTGGTCGGCGATCCCCTTTACCGCCCGTTCCTCTATACCGGGGACAAGGATGTACGCGAGTTGATCAGCGACCCCGGGATCGAAGCCTCGTGGGAACTCATCCGGCGCATGAACCTCGTGCTGAACAACCAGCAGTTCAACCTCGCCATCGCGATCGGCCGCGAAGCGGTTGCCGCGGCCCACCGCCCGCTGGTGCAGGAGAAGTTGGGCGAGTTGTTTGCGAAAAACGAACTCTGGGACGATGCCATGCTCGGCTTCCAGACCGCCCTCGATGCCGCGGAAACCGACCGCGCCGCGGTTCGCATCGCCCAACGTTTCATGTGGTACCTCCGCGCCGCCAAACGCACCGAGGCCGCCGACCGGGTCGAACAGGAGGTGCGCCGCCGCTGGCCGGACAGCCCCTTTCTCCCCGCCCTGACCGAGGACATGCCATGAGCGATGACATCACCTGGTCGGATCACCCCCCCGCGAATCCGCAGGCCGACGCGGTCTGGATCGACAGCCACGTCCACCTCGACAGTTTCGATCGCGCCGGGGTGGTGGACCGCCTCGTCGAACGGGCCCACGCTGCCGGCGTGCGTCAGATGGTCGCCATCGGCGGTTCCGACGAGGCCAACGAACGCGCCCTGCGCCTGGCCCGCCAGTTTGCCGGATCGGTTTTCGCCGTCGCCGGGTTCGACCGCGACAAGGCCGGTGCGGCCAACGATATCGCCGCGGTGCGCGCCCTGGTCGCCGCCGCCCCCGACCTCGTTGTCGGCATCGGTGAAAGCGGCCTCGACTACCACTACGAACCCGAAGCCGCCCCCCAGCAGCGCGCCTTGTTCGCGCAGATGCTCGACCTCGCCGCCGAAACCGCACGGCCCATCGTCGTCCACAGCCGCGAGGCCGACGACGATACCCTGGACCTGCTCCGCGCCTACGTGCGGAACTGGCCGGCCGATCCCGGCCGCCCCGGTGTGCTGCATTGCTTCACCGGCACCTACGAGTTCGCCCGCAAGCTGCTCGACCTGGGCTTCCTGATCAGCTTCAGCGGCATCCTCACCTTCCGCAACGCCGACGCCCTCCGTGAATGCGCCCGCAAACTGCCTCTCGACCGCATCCTCATCGAGACCGATGCCCCGTACCTCGCCCCCGTCCCGCACCGCGGCAAGACCAACGAACCGGGGTGGGTGGTCAAGGTCGCGGAGACGCTTGCCTCCACCCGCGGCGATGCGCTACACATTGTCGCTGAACAGACCACCGGAAACAGCCGGTTCCTGTTCCAGCTTCCAAAGGAAAAGACGACATGAGCAAGGCGGAAACTCGGTACGCAATCGGCGTGGATTTTGGTGGCACCTCGGTGAAAATCGCCCTGGTGGATGACCAGGGCTCGATCCTCAGCGAACAACGCATCATCACCGAGCACGTGAAGGACCGCGACGAATGGCTGACCAAGGTCTGCTCCGCTATCGACGTCCTGAAGGGCCCGCGTTCCATCGCCGGGGTCGGTGTCGGTGTTCCCGGTTTCGTCGACTACGAACGCGGTTACATCTACGACCTCGCCAACGTGCCCGGCTGGGCCGGCGTCCCGCTGGCCGACTTGCTCGAAGAACGGCTGAAGGTTCCGGTGCGCATTGACAACGATGTGAATGCAATGGCCGTCGGGGAATGCACCTTCGGGGCCGGCCGCACCTTCCAGCACGCCGTGTTCGTCACCCTGGGCACCGGCGTCGGCGGCGCCTTGCTCATCAACAACCAACTGTACCGCGGTGCCCACTCGATGGCCGGCGAAATCGGCCATGTATCCATCGACCTGAATGGCCGTGTCTCCCCGCAGGGCAAAGGCGGCGTGGAACAATATGTCGGCAACCGCCGCATCATCGAACGCGCCGTCGAGGCGATTGAACAGGGACGCAAAACCCTGATCCTCGACCTGGTTGGCGGCGACAAGAGCCAGATCACCCCCAAGGTCGTCAAGGAGGCCGCAGTGAAGGGCGATGCCCTCGCCCTGGAAATCCTGCACTACATCACCGATTGCCTCGCCACCGCTTTTGCCTCGATCTCCTACATCCTCCAGCCCCAGGCCTTCATCGTCGGCGGCGGCGTGGCCCAGGATGCCGACTTGCTGTTCCAGTTGCTCCGCCAGCATCTGTCCGAGCGTCTCAATCCCCACTTCTTCAAACGGCTGGAAATCAAACCCGCCGAACTCGGTAACAACGCCGGCATGATCGGCTGCGCGACCCTCGGCCTCATGGAGTAGAGTCGGCTTTACGCCGGCTATTCGGACGTCACGCCGAACATCCTCCGGATCTCCTGCTCCGGACAATCCCGCACCAGCAGGATCTTGTCCCGGCTGGTCTCGCCGTGCACGAGCGACACCGCGTTTTTAGGCAACCCCAATGCCTCCGCGATGTACGCAACCAGGTAGGCATTGGCCTTGCCGTCCACCGGCGGGGCCTTGATCGTCACCTTCAGGGCCTCGCCATGGAGGCCCGCGATCGCATCACGCGACGCCCGCGGCGTCAGATGCACGGAAAGTTGTAGGCCCTGCTTCGTTGCTTTTATCCAGCTCATGCCTGTGGTATACCTCCGGCATCATGTTCATCCAAGTTGCGTTTGATAACCTGCCGTTTTTTATCTCGTGGGTGATGATCATCACCTTCTCGATCTGCATCCATGAGTTTGCCCACGCCCGGACCGCCCTGGCGCTGGGCGATGACACCGCCGCCGCGAATGGCCACCTCAGCCTGAACCCGTTGGTGCAGATGGGCTGGGCCTCCCTGTTGATGCTGGTCCTCATCGGGATCGCCTGGGGCGCGGTGCCGGTGAATCCCCGCCGCCTCGGCCGTGTTGGTCACGCCAAGGTCGCCTTTGCCGGGCCAGCCGCGAACTTGATCCTCTGCCTGGTATGCTCCGTCGCGGCGGGCATCATCGGGGCCTTCACCTCGTCCGCCTTCATCGAGGGCTTCCTGCTGATGGCCGCGATGGCCAATGCCGTGCTGTTCCTGTTCAACCTGCTGCCGATTCCGATGTTCGATGGCTGGACGGTGCTCTCCCTGTTCATCCCCGCCCTCGCACGGATCGATGTCCGCCAGGTCTCCGGCTATTCCTGGATGGCCCTGATCGTGATCTGGACCACCGGAGTGATGGATACGATTTGGGATGCCGGCGCGCTCATCAGCCGCATCATCCAGGGCGCCGTGATCGGCATCTTCCTGTAACACGGCGGGTAGAAACTTTCGCTGGAGCATGTCAGCGTATGTCATAGCCGGCGTAAAGCCGACTCTTCCGCGAAAGTAGAGCCGGCTTTATGCCGGCTAGAAATCTCCTCTTTCTCTTCTTCCTTGAGCGAAGCGGGTGGTCTGCTGTCTTGGTTGATCACACGCCGATGGATTGACCGTACGATGCGGCAAGCCCACCGGCGATCACCTTCGCCTTGATCGCGCTTACAATTTCTTCGTGCCCACCGCGTCGATGATCCGGTCGGCGGCGAGCAGCGTGGTGCGGATGGTTTTGTCGAGGTGCTTGATCGGCGTGTCCTCTTCCTTGCAATGGGAGAGGCCGCGCGCGGAGTAGGCGAAGATCATCACGGTGGGCATGTGCGGCACCATCTCGGCCGCATCGTGCAGCGGACCCGAAGGCAATACCGGCGCGTCGCTGGTCACCTCGATCGCCGCCTTCTTGCACAACGCGATCAACCGCTTGTCGAACAGGCGCGGTTCGATCTGCCAGATCAGGTTCCACGTGTGCTTCACGTTGTTGTCCTTCGCCGCTTTGGCCGCCGCCGCCTTGGCCTCCTTGTACATCTTCGCCAGCGTTTTGGCGCTTAAGGCCCGCTGGTCGATGGAGATCTCACACACCCCCGGCACCGCGGTGACGATGCACGGTTCGACTTTGACCACGCCGCAGGTGCAGACCACGTTGGCCTTGGGTTTGCTGTACTTCCTGCCGATCTCCCGCACCGCCAGCGCAAACTGCGCCGCGGCGAGAAACGCGTCCCGCCGCATCGGGATCGGCGTGGAGCCGGAATGTGCGGCCTGCCCGGTGAAGCGCACCAGATGCCGTTCCACGCCAAACGTGCCCAGCACCACCCCGGTCGGCTTGTTCATCGCCTCCAGCACCGGACCCTGTTCGATGTGCAATTCCAGATAAGCCTTGGCCGGGATCTTCGCCAGATGGGCATGTGCCTTGTGCATCGTCTTGAGGTCGACGCCGTTTTCCTTCAGCGCGTCGGGCAGGGCGATGCCCGCCCGGTCCTTGAGGTGTTTGACCTCGTCGATCTTTAACGTTCCGCCCGCCGCCGAAGACCCGAGCAGGCTGCGTCCGAACCGCGAACCTTCCTCATCCGCCCAATCCACCAGCTTGATCGTCGCCGCCGGTTTGCCCGCGGCCTTCTGCCGCCGCAGCACTTCCAGCGCGGCCGCGCCACCCAGCGATAGTCCCACCACATGCGCCTTGCCGGATGGCACTTGCGCCCGGATGAGCGCGGCTACGCCTTCGACCGCAACCTGTAAATCGAACGTCCCCAGCGTTTGACCCTGTTCGGGCAAATCCGGCGCGATGCAGTAGAAATCAGCAGCCAACGCCGCTAACTGGGGCGTCCATTGTCGGCTGCTCAGTCCCGCACCATGCAGGAAGACGATAGCAGGCTGGGCCGGGTTCCCGGCGGATTGGACATAGAAGGGGTTGTTGCTCATATTGCCA
>CALBHI010000280.1 GCA_937894535.1 uncultured Verrucomicrobiota bacterium | reverse complement strand
TGGTAGATCGACCAGGGCCCCCGTTCGCCAATGTATCGACCTATTCCGCGCAGAATATCCCGCCCTGAGCCGAGCGAGGTCTCCACCAACAAGGCGACCTGTGGTGCGGCATGCCTGGTTTTCATCGTCATGGTCCGAGCCTAGCCGAAATACGACCGGATTTCTACAGTTTTTGACCGGTGCCCTACTGGTCACGGACCTGGGCCTGATCGATGATGTACAGCATGAATTCCCGATCAGGAGGTCCACGGTGACCACAATCAGCGATCAGGCCCCCCATCGACGGCGCAATGCACTGACCGGCGATTGGATTCTCGTTTCACCCCACCGGACCCAGCGGCCCTGGCAGGGCAAGACCGAAGAGACAGGTGCGGAACGCCCGGCTTATGATCCGGCCTGTTACCTGTGCCCCGGCAATACGCGTGCCAACGGCGAACGCAATCCGCCCTACACAGGTACCTACGTATTCGACAACGACTTCGCGGCCTTGCTGCCCGAAGCGGGTCCGGCATCCGATGACCACCCGTTTTTTGCCGCGAAACCGGTCAGTGGCCGGTGCCGGGTCATCTGTTTTTCTCCGCGCCATGACCTGACGCTACCGGAAATGGCGCTCCCGGCCATCCGCACCGTGGTCGATACCTGGGCGGATGAAGTGACCGAGCTGGGCAAGAGCTACCGCTGGGTCCAGGTGTTTGAAAACAAGGGTTCGGTGATGGGTTGTTCGAATCCTCATCCGCATGGGCAGATTTGGGCCAGTGATACCATTCCCAACGAGCCTGCGAAGGAAGACCGCGAGCAACGCACCTATTTCGAAACGCACGGCACCGCCCTGCTTGATGATTACCTTAGGCAGGAACTCGAGCGCGGTGAACGGGTGGTCGTCGCGAACGACACCTGGGTCGCGGTCGTTCCGTACTGGGCCACCTGGCCGTTTGAAACACTGATCATACCGCGCCGTCCCATCGCCCACCTCCCGCAGACCACCGGCCCCGAACGCGACGGCCTCGCCGACCTCCTCAAGCGCCTGCTGACCCGCTATGACAACCTGTTCACGGCTTCATTCCCCTACTCCATGGGATGGCACGGTGCGCCGTGCGATGGCGGAGATCATCCACACTGGCGCCTGCACGCCCACATCTACCCGCCGTTGTTGCGCTCCGCGACCATCAAGAAATTCATGGTCGGATACGAGATGCTCGCCGAGGCCCAACGCGACCTGACGCCCGAACAAGCGGCGGAGCGACTGCGTACCTGCTCCGAACGCCACTACAAGGAGACCGTGCGCTCATGAAAATACTAGTCACCGGCGGCGCCGGCTACATCGGCAGCGTCGCCGTCGAACGCCTCGTCGGCGTCGGTGAGGACGTCGTCGTGTTTGACAACCTGTGCAAAGGCCACCGTGCCGCGGTACATCCGCGCGCGGTTTTCGTGGAAGGCGATTTACTTGACCGCGAGGTGATTGACCGCTGCATCCGCGACCACCGTCCGGATGCGATCATGCATTTCGCCGCCCATTCCCTCGTCGGCGAATCCATGCAGGTGCCCTTCAAGTACCTGCGTGACAATGTCGTCGCCGGTCTGAACCTGCTTGAATCCGCCACCGCCCACGGCGTGAAGAAGTTCATCCTCTCCTCCACCGCCAACCTGTTTGATCAACCGGAACGCATCCCGATCAGCGAGACCGAGCGCATCATCCCGGGCAGTCCGTACGGTGAATCAAAGTTCATCATCGAGCGTTACCTGGTCTGGATGGAGCGCATCCACGGCCTGCGCTACGCGGCGCTGCGCTATTTCAACGCCGCCGGGGCGACCGCCGAACGCGGAGAGGACCACAACCCCGAATTACACCTGATCCCGATTGTGCTGCAGGTCGCCCTCGGCTTGCGCGAGAAGGTGATGGTTTTCGGCGACCAGTACCCCACCCCCGACGGCACCTGCGTGCGCGACTACATCCACGTCTCGGATCTGGCTGACGCCCACATCCTCGCACTGCGCGCCCTCGACCGCGGCAGCCGCATCTACAACCTCGGTAATGGAAACGGCTACAGCGTGAAGCAGGTCATCGAGTGCGCACGCGTGATCACCGGACATCCGATACCCGCTGAAACCGGCCCTTCCCGCGCCGGTGATCCGTCCTCACTGGTCGCCGCCAGCGACATGATCCGGCGCGAGCTCGGCTGGATCCCGCGATTTCCCGACCTCCGCTCCATCATCGAAACCGCGTGGTCGTGGCACCGCGCCCACCCGAACGGATACCCGCACCCATGAACGTCCTCCATGAAAAGGTGATGTCGCTGTTTGAACAACACCACGGAAGCAGCCCCAGCTTCGTCGTCCGCTCACCAGGACGCGTAAACCTGATCGGCGAACACACCGACTACAACGAGGGTTTCGTGTTCCCCTTGGCCATCGAAAACGCCACCTGGATCGCCCTGCGCCCGCGCGCGGACCAGGTGATCAACCTGTTCTCTGCCGACCACGGGGAATCGGTGCTGATCCATCTCGACCATATCCAGCGCGATGCCATGAACTGGCGCGAATACCCCAAAGGCGTCGTGCATGTACTGCAGTCGCTCGGCCACAACATCCTTGGATGGGAAGGCGTCACCCTATGCGATGTCCCCATGGGTGCGGGCCTTTCCTCCTCCGCCTCGTTCGAACTCGCCGTCGCCCGAGCCTGCACCGAGGTTTCAGGCATACCCTGGGACGGGCTGCGTATGGCCCAAGCCGCCCAACAGGCCGAAAACGAATGGGTTGGCGTGAAGTGCGGCATCATGGACCAACTAATTTCCGCCCTTGGCCAGGAAGGCCACGCCCTGTTCATCGATTGCCGCAGCCTCGATGCGCAACCCGCCCGCCTCCCGACCGGCACCGCCGTGCTGATCCTCGACACCATGACCCGCCGCGGCCTCGTCGAATCCGCTTACAACGAGCGCCGCGCGCAGTGCCGGACCGCCGCCATGCACTTCGGCGTGACCGCGCTGCGCGACGTCAGCCTTGAATTATTCGAGGCCCATGCCGACGAACTGGATCCTATGGTCCGCAAACGGGCCCGCCATGTGATCACGGAAAACCGTCGCACCTGCGATGCCTTCACCGCGATGCAGAACGACGATGCCACCGCCTTGGGGGCGTTGATGGATGCCAGCCACGTCAGCTTGCGCGACGACTTCGAAGTCACCAACCACGCCCTCAACACGATGGTGTCCCTCGTCCGCGCCCATGTCGGATGCCTCGGCGCCCGCATGACCGGCGCAGGTTTCGGTGGCTGTGCCGTCGCCCTG
>CALBHI010000279.1 GCA_937894535.1 uncultured Verrucomicrobiota bacterium | reverse complement strand
GCCTGCCCCTCCGGGGTTGCTCCCCACACGGGAGCGGCACGCTCCGCGTGCCCGCAGGCGGGTGCTTCTTTCCGCACGGGAGGGGCACGCTCCGCGTGCCCTTTTCAATGGCGGGGATCACCGTGCTGCCTGGAACCGGCGCAACCAGTGTTCCAGGGAGAGCCATGTCCAAAGCAATTCCTGGCGGGGGGTATGGGAGAGAGTGTCGTGGTTTGCGAGGTGATCGAGGGCTTTGTTCAAGCGTTGCCGATCGAAGATACCGCTTCGGATACCTTCACCGTCCCGCAGGAGCTCGCCGGCCGACGCAAGATTTTCCGGTTGTCCGAACCAGAAGTATAGCGGTGAAGGAAAACCCAACTTCCGACGGCGGTCACGCACCATGGGAGGAAGCATCCCGGCGAACCCATCCCGCAACAACCGCTTGGTTATGCCCCCGCGAATCTTTTCGTAGTACGGGAGCGAAAAGCAGAACTCCACCACACGATGATCGAGAAACGGCGAACGCAATTCGAGGGTATGCGCCATGGTGCAGGCATCAAATCCCTTCATCATTTCGGGCAATCCGCGCCACCGGAACTCCCGCCACAAGGCATTGTTCAGGTAGCTCGCATACGGTTTGTGCCCGCACCAACTTGCCCAACCGGAAAAATGATGGTCCGCATTGACCGGTCCATACGCGCGGGCGAATTCCCGGGTGACTACCGGATGCAGCGGCATCGGCAGGATCCCCAACCGGCACCGCACGGCATGCAGCACCACATCGCGCGGACGCAATCCGGGTGCCGCCACATCGCATACGGCCAGAAATTCTTCCCGGCATGCGCCCAGTGAACGCGTGATGCCCGGCGGCGGCCGCAGGAAGCGATCCAGTGCGTACGGTGCAGCAAAGGACTGGTAGCCTCCGAGCAATTCATCGGCACCATCGCCGGACAGCGCGACTGAAGTTTCCCGCGCCGTCGCCTGTGCGATCGACCAGCATGCCATCCGCCCTCGCACCACGGTGGGTGCATCGTGCGCCTGTACAATGTCCCCGATGGTATCGACCAGATTCTTCGAAGGAGGATCGACCCACTGGACGATCAGGTTGTCCGTATGCGCAGCGACCGCGGACACATACTGGCTTTCATCAAAACGGGGATAGGCCGGATAACGGACGGCATAACAGCGTACCGGCCGCTCGGTCTGGCGGGCCGCCACCGCGGCGATCACGCTGGAGTCCAGGCCACCGCTCAACCAGACCGCCAGCGGGGCATCGCTCCGCAAGCGAAGGCGAACGGCGTCGGTTAACAGGTAACGAAACTCCTCCACCGCATCCGGCCGTGGCGTTTCGTTACCCGGGTTGAAATGCCATGAGGTCTCGGTTCGGATCGCCTGGCGGGTTACCACCCAATGATGCCCGGGCGGCACGGTATGGATGTCGCGGAAAAAGGTGTCGGTTCCGATATCGGTCATCGATGCGGCCAGGTAGGAAAACATCGCCCGTCCGTTGGCGCGGCGCAGCGCCGGCTCGTACGCCAGCAACGCCTTGGCCTCGGAGGCGAAGAGCACGGATGTTCCCACATGGGCAACGACGAGCGGTTTGATGCCGAAGCGGTCGCGGGCGAGCACCAATTCGCCCCGGCGTTCATTCCACAAGGCGATGGCCCACATCCCGTTGAACTGCTCGAAGGCGTCTGTGCCCCACTCCGTCCACGCGGCGAGTACGACCTCGGTATCCGTCGCGGTGCGGAATACGTGACCGCGGGCCGCCAGTTCCTCGCGTAACTCGCGGTAGTTGTGGATTTCGCCGTTAAAAACCAGGGTTAATCCCTGCTCCGGCGCGTGCATGGGTTGATGTCCGGCGGATGACCGGTCGATGATGCTGAGCCGTCGATGCCCGAGGCCGAGCGATCCGTGGATCCAGAGGCCCTCGTCGTCGCGGCCACGGTGCTCCAGGGTATGGATCATGGCCTGCAGGCGAGCGTGCTCGACCGGCGCACCATCCCGGTTCCACACCCCGGCTATGCCGCACATGGCAATCTCAGGACTTTCGCACGCATATTCGGCACACCGCCTATAAAAAAGCCCGGACCGCATCGCGCCGTCCGGGCTTCATTCCATCGTTCAGTACGGGGTTAGAGCATCGCCATGGCCAGGGCTTTTTCGGTCAGGCCCTTGGTCCGACGGGAGATGCGTTCGGTCTTGCGGCGTTCGAGTTGGCGCTCCATCTTCTCGACGAGCAGATCGATCGCCTCGAGCGGTTCGCCCGCTTTTTTCTCGGCGGCCAGGTCGTTACCGGGAATCTCGATCAGCACCTTCGCCACAAACTGCTTTTCGTTGTGGTGCGCGCTGTCCAGCCGCAATGTCACCCGCGCCCGCAAGGCCCGCGGGGCATAGTGTTCGAGGCGTCCGACCTTTTCCTCGATCAGTGCTTTCTTACGGTCATCCAACGCAAATCCTTCCGAGTGAATCAGGATATCCATGTCGTCTCCTTCGGTTTCCTTGTTGTTCTCTGACCTTGCTCTCTTGTCCAACCCCTGGACCACCGCACCTGACGGTTGTCCAAAGACCGGAACATCAACATCCGGGATAGGTAAAAAGCTCCTGTCGTTCAAAGGCCCGGTCCGGCACGGCGCGGTTCAATGCGCGCAACACCTTCTCCTGGGCATTCCGGGTCAACATCCGCCCCTTGCGCGCCCGCTGCACCATCTTGTGGGTAATGCCCTCGCCGGAGGCCGCCACCAGCGCATGGTTGGTCAAGCCGCGACCCTCCATGATCGTATCCAACGGCTGTGCGCCAAGGTTGCGGTTGAGTTCCAGCGTGGTCATACCGGATGGACCTCCAGCGGCGCGGAAATGTTCAGGGAAATCGGCAGCGGGGACAGGGATACCGTCGAGCGAACCCGGAACCGGGTGGGCGAACCGACGTATGGGTATGCGCGAAAAATCATCTACCCCGTTGCGCCTCGTTTCTTCTAGTGATAAGACTACACCGGTCATCCAATTTCATCCAGTACGAAGAAAGGAAATTCCATGAAAATTGCTTTGGGTTTGTGTTGCGTAGCCGTTGGGTTCTTGAGCCTCGAGTCAACCGTGGCGCAACCCGCCGGCAACCAGGACATGCAGGAGGCGATGAAGGCCCTCGGCATGCTGATGAATGCGGGCGGCACCAACACGTCGGCGGTGAACCAACGCCAGCTCAAGGACCTGTTGCCTGCGGAATTCGACGGGATGAAACGCAGCGCTTCCGAGGCCGGTAAAAATGCCGCGTTCGGCATGACCGTGGTGTTTGCCGAAGGAACCTACGGCAAGGGCGAACCCGAAGTGACCATCAAGCTGTCCGACATCAGCTCGATGGGCCAGTTCATGAAGATGGCGCAGTTCGCCTGGACCCAGACCGAGATGGAACGTGAAACCGACGAAGGGTATGAGCGCACGACGAAGATCGGTGCACACCCGGCCCAGGAGCGGTTCGTCAACGACGGCCAGCGCGGCGAGGTGCAGGTGATGGTGGATGGTCGTTTCATGGTGGAAGTGACCGGCCGCGGACTGCCGATGGAAAAACTTCACGACCTGATCAAGGCCGTCGACCTCGACAAACTCGCGGCGCTGAAGCCCGAGACGCAGAACTAAGCCGTGTGCCGTCCGGCCGGGGCGGCCCGGCTTCCCGGGCCGCGTCCTTGTGAAAGGGCAACGCGGAGGTTGCCCCTCCCCTTACGGCATAGACGTTGTCGATTTGTTGGAGGGTCGAGCTCCCGCGAGACCGACGAGGGGTATGAGCGCACGACGAAATTCGGCGCACACCCGGCCCAGGAGCGGTTCGTCAACGACGGCCAGCGCGGCGAGGTGCAGGTGATGGTGGATGGTCGTTTCATGGTGGAAGTGACCGGCCGCGGACTGCCGATGGAAAAACTTCACGACCTGATCAAGGCCGTCGACCTCGACAAACTCGCGGCGCTGAAGCCCGAGACGCAGAACTAAGCCGTGTGCCGTCCGGCCGGGGCGGCCCGGCTTCCCGGGCCGCGTCCTTGTGAAAGGGCAACGCGGAGGTTGCCCCTCCCCTAACGGCACAGACGTTGTCGATTTGTTGGAGGGTCGAGCTCCCGCGAGACCGATTGAATGATATCGAAAACCATTCCGGTTTTCGTGTTCATTCGTGGCGCCAACGCCTGACGTCGATTTCAGCGCTCGCGACGGCGCGACGCGACGAAGTCGAAAATGCGCGCCGCGCAGTGCGTCTTGACCAGTTTGCCCCAAGCCTGCGGCGCGGTATCGCGGGCATCAAAAAACGTGTAGGCCCCGTCGTTCCCGCCCAGCGCATCCGGCGCGTTCAGCACGATGCCATCGAACTGCTTGGCGCGCATCTTCTCCAACGCGCGTTGCTCGCCGTCGTGGGTCTGCAAGGCAAAACCGACCGCGATCTGCCCCGGCCGCTTGTCGCGGTTCAGCGTGGCGGCCACATCCGGAGTCGCTTCCAACACCAGCTCGATCCGCCCCGACTTCTTGGGCAACTTCTCGGTGGTGAACTGCGCCGGGCGGTAGTCCGCCACCGCGGCGGCATAGACCACCACGTCGCTCGCGGCGAAATGACGCCGCCCTGCCGCCAGCAGATCCTCCGCGCTGACCACCCGTTCGATCGCAATGGACGGATGCCGTGGCAAGTTGGCCTCGGAGACCGGGCCGGTCACAAACACCACCCGCGCCCCGCGCTGGGCCGCCTGCTCGGCCAGGGCCTTGCCCATCTTGCCGGAACTGGCGTTGCTGATGAAACGGATCGGATCCAGGTGCTCGCAGGTCGGACCGGAGAGGATCAACACCGTCGCGCCGGACAAGGGACCCGGCGCACCGCCCGCTGCCAACGGATCGCTGACCGTGATCACATCGGCGATGGCCGACGGCTCGGCCATGCGCCCCTCACCCACCATGCCGCAGGCCAGCTCACCGGAGTCGGGGCCGATGCGCTGCCAACCGAGCGCCTCGAGCTTGGCCACGTTGTGCTGCACGACGGGCTGGTGCCACATCTCGACATTCATCGCCGGGGCGAAGTAGCGGCGGCACGAGGCGGGCAGCGACAAGGCGCTGGTGGTCACCGCATCGGACCCGAAACCGTGGGCAAGCCGGGCAATCGCATCGGCGGTGGCCGGCGCGATGATGCACACGTTCGCGCGGGTCGCCGGATACAGGTGCGGGTAGGACTGTTCCGGATGCTCCGCTGGCGCGGCAGGAAACACCGAGGTGTTCACCCGATGGCCGGAAACCGCCTCAAAGGAGAGCGGCGCGACGAACCGCGTCGCCGCTTCGGTCATCACCACATGGACCTGCAGACCGGCCTTCTTCAGGCGGCTGGCCAGATCAACACTCTTGTAGGCTGAGATGCCGCCACAGACACCGAGGAGGACCAAGGGGGAACCGAGGGAGGTCGGGGCTTCGTTCATGGAAAAAGCGTAGCGGGTAGCCCGGGGCTTAGCAAGATCGGGAACACCCCGGAATGCCGGCCGGGAGCCGCAGCGAGGTCCGCATCAAGGCGTGATCAGGCGGACACGGAAGCCAGCGCTCGGAGGCACCGTTCCGTTGGTCACGACCGTCGCCGCCGACTCCACCACCGCCGTCACCGGACTGTTGATGGAACTGAACGCCACCACATCGGTCAGGCTGTTCGTGGTGTACTCGAGTTGATAGACCTTGCCCGGAACCGCATCCCAGGTCATCAGCAGGTTACCCGCCGGCGCCGGTTTGATCTCGACCATCAGGAGCAACGAGGAGGGATCGCCAGCATCGGTGCCGGCCAGGATCTCGTGGCCGTCCATCATGCCGTCGTTGTCCGAATCCGGGTTATCGGGATTGGTGCCGTAGCTCATCTCCCAGGAGCGGGAAAGCCCATCGCCATCGTGGTCGGTCGAGTCCACCTCGTTGGTGGTCTGGCTGGCCACAATCCAGAACGTGCCGTAGGTGCCACCGAACACCGGAACGCTGTACAACTGGCTGTCGGTGTAGAACGACGACTCCTCGAGGGTCGGCTTGTTGAAGATGCGCGCCACGATGGTGTTGGTCACGCTACGGCTGATCGCGATGACGTCCGAGGCTTTGCCCAGCGGACCGGCTGCGGGATCAACGCCGGTGCCAATGCGTGATTCGCGGAGGATGGGATTGGACGGTTGCGGAGCGCCGTTGGTGGCGGGCGGAAACACGCCGGCATTCGCCCCGAGGATCTGGATCAGCGCGCCCGGCTCGGTGCCGGTTCCGGGCAGGATCTGGCCGAATTCATTGCTGATGGCCTGGCGCATGCCGAAGCTGAGATTCACATCGACGGATTGAGCCATCGCGGATTGCGCAACGCTCCATCCGATCACCAGCAAGGCTAGCACAACACGTTTCATGAACGTCACTCCCTCTCCACAACCGAGTCCGTGCCGATCCGCTTGCGCACATGGGAGCGCATCGCCCACAGGACACCGGCCATCATGACAAACAGGTTCACCGTGCTTGGCTCCGGAATCACCACGAAATTATTGTAGTTGGTCGCCTGCAATTGGCCTCCTGCATCAAACGACACCGTCGATACGCCGAGGGTCACACCAAGCTGCACCACCGAAGAAGTACCCCAATAGATCATTCCGGTTAACGAGCCGGGCGGCGCGTTAAAGAAGCGGATGTACACATAGTTGATCTCGTCGGAATCATACGTGATCGTGGCGAAAAACCCGCCGGCTACGCCCGACTCGTTGCTGCTGATGGTCACCGTGGCCAGCAATACGTCGTCGTTGAGCACGGATTGGGCGATGTAGTTGGTGGGTCCGCTACCGATGAGCAACATTCCATCATTCACCGGATCCGCCGAGCCCATGACCAGCACGGTCATGCCGTCCGTGAGCGGATTGCCGTTTTCGTCCAGCAACCCAAATTCCACGTATACGTCCAAACTGACGATCAACGCATAGGCACACGACACCGTGCCCGCCAAAAGAAGCAGACACAGCGCAAAGACACGCCAACGTGGCACTGCGTTTTTCATCGCATTCAACACAACATTCCCCAGGTACTAACCGTAACCTGACCCAAGCCCGCTGTTTACTGCTAACTCAATCTACATCATTTTCCTGATTAACCGGTAAATCAAACATCCGATTTCGGAAAAACAGAAGGCACGACATTCCCCTCCACGATACGAAATCACCCCGCCTCCGTCAATGCGTTAATCGACCACGTTCCAGTAAAACGACCGATTTTCCCGGCCGCGCAGTACACACCCGCCACAAGTCGCGTTACGCATTGTACAAGAGGATGTTACACACCACCCCCCACATCGACAACCGCCTTCGCCCCCCTCGATCCTCCCGCAAGGATCTACCCGCCGGGAACCACCCCGAATAGTCCGCCTTGGCATAGCCCATTTACCGTCAAAAGAACACTTGACCCGTCTCCGCTCCACGGTATGATGGTAGGAGTTAAAAACTTGGACGCTGGCACAGAGTGGGTCCTTACCCACTCTTTTTTGTCTGGAATCGGCGCGGTGTCCGGGATGAGCGGAACCATTTGGCAGAGAGGGGTTTAAAGGTATGAATAGCGAACTGTTGGCTGTAGCCGAATACATGGAACGGGAACGCGGGATCGACCGTGAAACCCTGCTGTCCGCCGTCGAATCCGCGCTGCTGAGCGCCTCGAAACGCAGTTTGGGCCAAGCTCAGGAGTTTCGCATCAGCATCGACCGCAAGACCTGCGACGTGCGTGCGTTCGCGCAAGTCAAAGTGGTGGAGACGGTTAAGCTTCCCCACGACGAGATTGCCCTCGCCGCCGCGAAGATCATCAACCCGAACGTCACGCTCGGCCAGATCGTGGAATTGGAAGTGACGCCGAAAGATTTCGGCCGCATCGCCGCCCAGACGGCGAAACAGGCGATCCTCCACAAGATCCGTCAGGTGGAGAAGGAAAAGATCTTCGAGGAGTACAAGGACCGCAAAGGCGACATCGTCAGTGGCACGGTGCGCCGCTTCGAACGCAGCGACGTGATCATCGACCTCGGCCGCGCCGAAGCCGTCCTGCCCGCGAAGGAACGCGTCCCGACCGAACAGTACGTCGCCGGCGACCGGATCCGCGCCATGATCCTGAACATCGAAAACGCCCAGAACGGCACGCTGATCACCCTGTCGCGCAGCCATCCGGACTTCGTCCGCCGCCTGTTCGAGCTGGAAGTTTCTGAAATCAACGACAAGACGGTCGAGATCCGGGCCATTGCCCGCGAGGCGGGTTTCCGCACGAAAATCGCCGTGATCTCGAACGACGACAAGGTGGATCCGGTGGGCGCCTGCGTGGGCCTGAAGGGCATCCGCGTGAAAAACATCGTCCGCGAATTGTCGGGCGAGAAGATCGACATCGTCCGTTGGAGCGACGACGTGAAGACCTTCGTGACCAATGCCCTCGCCCCGGCGAAACTGGTCCGCCTGAACATCGACGAGACGATGCGCACGGTGAACATCATCGTGGACGCCGACCAACTTTCCCTCGCCATCGGCAAGAAGGGCCAGAATGCCCGCCTGACCGCGAAACTGACCGGCTGGAAGATCGACATCCAGAAGGACGAGGCCGACATCACGTTCGAGGAGAAGGTCGCCCAGGCCGTGGCCAGCATGGCCGCGATCGAGGGCATCGGCGAAGAAAACGCCGAACTGCTTGTGCAGTCCGGCTACCTGAACCTGGAAGGTATCCTCGCCGCCGAGTTGGAGGACCTGGAATCCATCGAAGGCGTGACCCCGGAATCCGCCCGCCGCATCCGCGAAGCTGCCGAACGGCACTTCGACCAATCACCGTCGATATAGAAACGGGACCATGAGAGTACACGAATTAGCTAAAGAACT
>CALBHI010000278.1 GCA_937894535.1 uncultured Verrucomicrobiota bacterium | reverse complement strand
CCGGCGATGCGGCCGGCATCCTTGGTGGCCTGGCGCTGGCTGTCGTTGAAGTAGGCCGGGACGGTGATGATGGCCTGGGTGATCGTCTCGCCCAAATAGGCCTCGGCGTCCTGCTTCAGCTTCTGCAGGATCATCGCGGAAATCTCCGGCGGCGAATACACCTTGTCGGCGATCTGCACGTGGGCATCGCCGTTCGGGGCCTTCACCACCTCGTACGGAACGCGCTTCTTCTCGTCGCTGATCTCGTCGAACTTGCGCCCCATGAAACGCTTCACGGAGAAAATCGTGTTCTTCGGATTGGTCACCGCCTGGCGCTTCGCCGCCTGGCCGACCAACCGCTCGCCCGATTTCGAAATCGCCACGATCGACGGCGTGGTGCGACCACCCTCGGCGTTCGGAATCACCACCGGTTCGCCACCCTCCATGATCGACATGCAGGAGTTCGTCGTACCCAAATCAATACCCAAAACTTTTGACATATCCGTGTCCTCTCGTTGAATGCTTGCGCCTCACGCGCAACAGGATACTAAGCAGCGATCGTGCCAAGAGGAGAAGGGAGCAGGGAGATGGTTGATGGTTAATGGTTGATGGGGAGGCGATTGCAACAATATTTGCGGCGGGCGAATGCCGCTGACTCACCCCGCGAATTGAGTCACATTGTCTCACCAGGGACAGACTTGGCGCCATTGCGCTGTCACAGCCGCTGGCGGCGCAGCCCACCCCCCATCAACCATCAACCATTCTTCATCATCCCCCCCTTGCGGGAGAAGACGAGGATGATGCCGATGAGGGTGGCGAGCGGGATGGGTCCGCGGATCGGGGTGAAGACATAGGCGCCGCAGGCGAAGCAGATCAAGACGGTGACGGCGACGGGGACGCGGTTGTAGACGCAGCCCCATACGCCAAGGGCCGCACCGAGGATGAAGCCGGGGATGCCGATGATGATCATGTTGGCGAGGTCGAGCAGAAACCCGACAAGGATCGGGTTGACGCCCCACGGTGCCTGGGCTTCGGCGGTTTTGGGTCCGGAGGCCTCACCGCGCGGAGGGAGGACTTCGGGTTCGACGACGGTGGATTCGGAGTGGGGATTCATGGTTGGTTCTCCGTGGGCGCGGGGTTGCCTGGTTCCCCGGCGCGCAGCAACTGGTCGAGGTGTTCCACGTAGACCTGAGGTCCACCGGCACGGTACCCGGTCCGGGCAATGACCTTTCCTTGCGGCGTGGTGATCAGCACGGTCGGATACCCCTCCACCCCATAGGCCTGCTTGAGCGAGCGGTTTTGCGCGACAAGGGCATCCGGGAGTTGCGTGCGGCGCGGGAAGTCGATCTGTACGCAGACCAGGCGTTGGGTGGCAAAGGTGATGAAGGCCGGGGTGGAGAAGACCTCGGCGTCGAGCCGCATGCACCACCCACACCAGTCGGACCCGGAGAAGTTGATCAGCACGGGCCGGTTTTCGCGGGCGGCCTGCGCCCGGGCGGCGGCGAAGTCGGTGAGCCACAGCTCGGCGCGCGCCAGCGGAGCGGCGGCGAGCATCCATGCAACGACAAGCAGGGCGAAACGGTTCATGCGGACTCCCGGTTGATCGGAGCGATCAGGGCGTGGCGCGCCAGCAACACGGCTCGGGCCGCGGCCAGCGGGGCATCGGCCTCGGTCAGGGCGAGCACGCGGCGGACGAGGCCGTTGGCTTTTTCGATCATGGCCGTGGTCGAGGCATCAACCGTGTTGTCGAGCACGTCGGCGAGCTTGATCAACCGCGCCTCCCAGGGACCGGCGGCGAGTTGCCGGTCGTAGTGTTCCTCGCGGTGCGCGGAGGGCAAGGACATGTTTTTGGTGAGGGTGGCAACCAGCAGGGCCACCCGTTCGCCGAAGTGTTTGTGCAACTCGTCGAAGTCGGTCTGGGTATCCTCGATGGTGTCGTGCAGCAGGGCGGCGGCGAGCACTTCGGCATCGGTGCAGCCAAAGGTGTCGCGCACGATCATGGCCACGCGGAACGGGTGCGCGATGTACGGGGTCTTGCCGTCCTTGCGCACCTGGTGGCGGTGCTTCCACGCCGCGAACGACGCGGCGCGCATCCAGATATCCGTTGTCGTTTCGTTCATGACGGCTCCACCGCGCCTCCCGCCCGGTAGAAGGTCACCGGCAGGCCCCCGTTGAGGAACGAGGCCACCCGCGCGACCGGCATTCCGAGGTGGCCGGCCCAGCGTGGCGAGGAGGTCACGAGAAAGGTATGCCACATCGGACCGAGGGTTTGCCAGACCGAACCCATGCGGGCGTAGAGGTTGCGCAGGTCGGGTCCGCCGCGCACCCGTTCGCCGTAGGGCGGATTGGTGATGATCCAGCCGGACGGCGCGGGCGCGGTGAAATCGCTGATGCTCTGGCGGGTGAAACGGACAAGGTCCCCCACCCCGGCACGCGCGGCGTTGGCCTCGGCGGCGGTGATGGCTCCGGCATCGCGGTCGCTCCCGAGCAGGGGCGGCAGGCCGGGGCGGCGGGGCGGCGGCACGGCGGCGAGGACATGGCGCCAGGCGGTAGCGTCGAACGACGGCCAGTCCATAAAGGCAAAGCGACGGGACACGCCGGGCGGAATGCCGGCGGCGATCAACGCGGCTTCGATGACGATGGTGCCGGAGCCGCAGAAGGGATCGGCCAATGCAGAAGCGGCATCCCAGCCAGAGGCAAGGATCAGCGAGGCGGCGAGCGTCTCGCGCAGCGGGGCCTTGGCGGTCTGCAACCGGTAGCCGCGGCGGTGCAGGTGGGCACCGGAGCTGTCGATGGCGATGGCGCACCGGTTGCGGACGATGCGCACAAAGACCTGCAGCGCACCGGCGTCGTCCTCGTCACCCGGCTCGGCCAACGGGCTCGGTTTTCCAAGCGCATCGGCGATGGCCCCGGCCACCCGTTCGGCGATGCCCTTCTTGTGGTAGAGCGCGGAGCCGTGGGTGGTGACCTTGATCCGCACCGGGGCGCCGGGCGCGAGGTAGGCCGACCAGGGCAACCGCGCCGCCTTCTTGCGGAGTTCGCTGAATGCGGCGGCGAGGAACGGCTCGGTGTTGATGCGCACGCGGGCGGCGGTGCGCAGGTGCAGGTTCAACGCGTAAAGGGTCGCGTGATCGACCCGGGCGAACAACAGTCCGGGCTCGGTGACACCCTCCGGCGGGCGATCTTCCGAGATGCCCAGCCTGCGCAATTCCTCGCGGGTGAGGTATTCCAGGCCCGGTGTGCAGACGATGGAAATGGACAGGGAATCGCTCATAGACCGCCGGCCTGGCGTCCGATCCACGCGCCGAGTTCGATCAGGTTGGCCGGATGCTCGGAGGTGGGGATGGAGGTGCGCCAGGCCACCTGGCAGGCGCGCCCGTGGGTACCGCCGACGCGGCGGGTGTCGAGGCTCACGCTCAGCGGCGGCCAGCCGAAGAACAATTCGCACGGATCAAAACCCGGCTTGTTGTGGATGTCGATGTGCGTCGCGTAATCAGGAGCCTGGCGGCGATCCTCCCACCACGGATAGGCGAACCACGCGCCCGGCTCGGCGAGCAGGATCACCTCGCCGCTGTTCTGATGGTCCATTCCGACCTCCGCCGCCTGCGCACGGGTCCACACCTTGGCCACACCGGGCAGGCCGATGAAGCTCTGGCGGACAAAATCAACCTTCGCCGGATCAGCGACATACACGTGGGCGATCTCATGGTCCACCATCGCAAAGGCCTCGTAGTGGAAGAAGTCGGGATAGAGCATGCCGCGCACGGTGCGGGTGCGGAACAGACCGGCATCCATCAGCCGACGGTTGGGAAACACCGCTCCGCGCTGCACCGGTTGGATCGCATAGTCGCCATAGATCACATGGTCGTATCCGTGTGCCGCACAGGCATCGATGAACTGCGCGAGGTATCCCTCGAGTGATCGCGCGGCGGCAGCGGCCTTGCCGTGATCGGGGCCGTGGCGCTGCAGGTCGTAGTCGAGGTGCGGCAAGTAGCCGAAGACCACGTCCGGGGCTGGCTCCTTCATCACGCGGGCGAGGGCCTTGATGATCCATGCGCTGGATTTCCCGGAGGCGAGCGGCCCCCAGTAGTGCATCAGGTTGAACGACGTGCCGAGGTCCCGGCAGAGTTCGGCGTACAGCGGCTCGGGCCGCGAATGGCAGTCCTGGATCATCCCGCCTTCGTGCTTGTGGATCGGGCGAGGCGAGACAACCAGGTCGAGGGTCTCGCCCAGGCTTTGCTGCCAGAACAGCATGCCGATGCTCTTTCCAGCACGGCGGGCCGGTTCCCAGATGCGCGGGCCTTGAACCAGCGAGGCCGCCTGTTCCCAGAACAGGACCTTGCGGAGATCGCGGAAAAAGAGGCCGTTGGCGACCATGCCATGCTGTGCGGGCCGCGTGGCGGTGCGCACCGAAGCCTGCACGGTACAGGTGACGGCGGGAAACACGGAGGTGGTGGGCTGGAACTTCGGGAGGGCAGATCCCGCCAAGCGCTTCGTGTAGAAATCCCACCCCAACGCCGCGACCTGCAACACGGCCAGTTTTTTCCTCGGAAGAGACATGCCGGAACGTTACCAGAATGTGGCGGCCTATGCCGTTCCTTTTTTTCATGGGTGAAGCGCCATGCCGGGTGCCTGGCTCCGCACGCTTGCAAAGCAGGATCGGTGGCGTAGGTTGGTACGATGTCCGCCATCACCCTTATCTTCCCGCACCAGTTGTTCGACCCGCATCCCGCCCTCGACCTTTCCCGTCCGGTGTGGCTGGTCGAGGACAGCTTGTTTTTCGGCGCCGACCCGCATCAGCCTCTCGCCTTCCACCAGCACAAACTGGTGCTGCACCGGGCGAGCATGCAGGCGTATGCGGAGCGCCTACGCGGCAAGGGCTACACCGTACACCATCTCGAACACGCGCCGAACAAGGCCACCGGGGACCGGCTGCCCAAGGCCGATGCGGTCTGGATGGCCGATCCCGTGGACTACCTGCTCGAACGCCGCCTGCGCCGCTGGGCGAAGCGGCACGGCGCGACGCTGCACCTGCTGGAGTCGCCGATGTTCCTGACCCCGCGCACCTGGTTCGAACCGTGGTTCGACGGACGCAAACGCTACTTCATGGCCGATTTCTATACCGCGCAGCGCAAGCGGATGGGCATCCTCGTGGAGCCAGACGGGAAACCGACCGGCGGTGCGTGGAGTTTCGACGCGGAAAACCGGAAACGCTGGCCGGCGACCGGCAAGCCGCCACCGATTTACACCCCGCCCGAAGGGCCCGGCCTGCGTGCGGCGATCACCCACGTGACCGAACGCTACGCGCACCATCCCGGCCGCGCCGAAACCTTCTGGCATCCGGTGACCCACGAACAAGCCCTGGCCGGGTTACGCCATTTCCTTCGCCACCGGCTGGCCGGGTTCGGCGACTACGAGGATGCGATCACCCGCAGCCACCCCGTGCTGCATCATGCTGTCCTGACTCCCGCGCTGAACACCGGCCTGATCACCCCGGCCACCGTGGTCAAGGAAACCCTCGCCCACGCGGCCACACACCCGGTCGCGCTCAATGACCTCGAGGGCTTCCTCCGCCAGATCATCGGCTGGCGCGAATTCATGCGCATCGTGTACGTACGCGAAGGCGTGCGACAGCGCACCTCCAATTTCTGGCAGCACCAACGACCCTTGTCGTCCGCCTGGTACCAGGGCACCACCGGACTCGACCCACTCGACACCGTCATCCGCCGGGTGATCGATCACGGCTACGCCCACCACATCGAACGGCTGATGGTCGCGGGCAACGCCATGCTGCTCTGCGAAATCCATCCCGACGCGGTGTACCGCTGGTTCATGGAACTGTTCATCGACGCCTACGACTGGGTCATGGTCCCGAACGTGTACGGCATGAGCCAGTATGCCGACGGCGGCCTGATCACCACCAAACCGTACCTGTCGGGCTCGAACTACTTGAAGAAGATGAGCGACATTCCGGATGGTCCGTGGTGCGGGATCTGGGACGGCTTGTACTGGCGGTTTATCGATCGCCACCGGGATTTCTTCACCGCGAACCCGCGCCTCTCGATGATGGTCCGCACGCTGGACCGGATGGCCCCGGAGCGGCGCACCCTGTTGGCGCAGCACGCCGAGGGCTTCCTGGCCAGATACGATGGTGCCTGAGGGCGTCGCTCGTGATTCAACTCGCCGCGAATGCCCGGGCCAGCCACCGGTTCAGGGGCCACGCGACCAGCAGGAGGAAACCGACGAACAACCCGCCTGCGGATTCGGCGTGGCCGACCACCACCGCCGCCTGCATCGGGATCAGCGCCGAGATCATCATGCCGATGGCCGGCGGATGGATCGTCCGCAAGTCGATGGTGCGGGTCCGACCCGACGGCAGGTGGACGACCGGATGTGTGCCGAGACGGATGGCCGATTGCAGCGCGATTAACACCGCAAAAATCAAGCAGAACAAGGCCCTCGTGTTCCCCTCGGAATTCCACTGCGGCGCCTGCCAGAACACATACCCGCCTCCGGCCACGCAGATGATCAACGGCAACCAGCGGTCCAGGCCATATTGCCGCGCCTCCATCTCGCGCGAGGCCAGCCAGGTGACCGCAGCGACGTAGGCCCACCACCACACGAACAATACCAGGTATTCGCTTGAC
>CALBHI010000277.1 GCA_937894535.1 uncultured Verrucomicrobiota bacterium | reverse complement strand
GTTGGGGGGGCACGCGGACGTGAGGCGGCTTAACAATGGCGCCGCCTGGTTTTGTCAGGCACGCTGGGACGGATACGGCCGGAACGTTTTTTTTTGGGCGGCAATGGTGCCGTCACTAATGGGTTCGCCGGTTCCGCGCATGGAGGTGGTGGCGGTTATTTCGGAGGCGGCGGCAGCTACACTGTCAATAACAATTCCCCCGGCGGCGGTGGTGGATCAGGACACGTTGGCAGCAACACGTATTTCGGCGTGACCTATCGCACCCTGATTACCGACATCCCCGAATACGTGTCGGGTCGCGGAGTTGGTGCCGTCGTGACGCACGGCAATCGGGCTGGATCGGGACTCGTGGTGATCGGGTACTAAAATGAAAACCATCATCACCATCATCCTGTTCGCAGCGACGACCTCCGCGATATCGCAACAGGTCATAACCTTTGATCCGCGATTTGGCGCAGCGCCGGAACGCACCCGCGACCTCCCAGTCATCGACATCACCAACACCAACACGGTCATGCAACCGGACTACGCACCGTGGATGCGGCTTTTTCCGACCCCCGCCTTGATCGACACCCGTTATCAGATCGGGGTGGTCATCACTGGCACGGTCAAGGATGCGAGGGCCGACCTTCGCACCACGATCCGTAAGCAATTCCCTGCGCGTGACCGCATGATGGAGCGTGATGCCAAAAAGGAACTCCACGATTCGCGGGAGAAGGTTCGGGGCCAAGGTCGCGGCCAGGCGCAACGAATTACCGACCTTGAGGCTGAAGTGGCGAAGCTGACCGAGATCGTCGAATACATTCTGGAGAAGGAGTAATGTCCAATGAGCGCTCGTGCCCGTAGCAATCTGGTTGCCGTATTCTGGCTCATCGCCGTTGTGTCAGCGGCTATGCCGATCTTCGCGGCTGGGTACACGGCGGATGATCTGGTTCCAAGCCCCGAGAAAATCGATGCCTTCTCGAAGCTGAAGGACCTGCACGCCAACACGGTGATTTCCATTGTGGCCATGCTGTTCGGGTTCCTGACCTCCTGCTTTTCAAACCGCGCCACGATCATACAGGCCGAGATGCGCGTCAAGGAGGCCGCCATCCTGAAAGACACCGTCGAAGATGCGTTGGAAAAAATCAACGAAATCAAGAAGGAGAAGCACGATGAATAAGAGTAAAGCCCTGCATGAGCAACCCAACAAGGACCGTAAACCGACCGAAGCACGTTCCTATTTCCCGGCATTCGTCTGGATGAATGGGTGCTTGCACTTCGCCCCGTTCACCCGGGCCCAGGTCAACCATGCTGTGATCCGCGGCAAGAAGCAGCCGGAGGACATGCCGAAGCCGGAGGAAATGAAGCGAATCCGCAACGCCTTCAAGTCGTTTATTCCGGTCCTGCTGGCGGCAGCGCTGACGGCGATTTTGACCGGATGCGCCAGTCCCCTCGGTGGCCGGACGTTGGAACCCCCGGTGCAGGAAATCGACGTCGCGGAGGTGGCTGCCAATCTGGCCGAAGGCAAGGCGATGATGTTCAGCCATCGCTACCAGAGCGTGCAGCCGAATACGACGACTACCATCGGAAACGATTCGACGCTCACCACGGCCGCGGCCAAGGAATTGATTGGCTTTGGCGCTGGCTTGGGCGCGGCGAAATCAACGGCGCAGGCGGTTGCCGACATCGGGAACAAGGACCGCCTGATCGAATCCACCCTGATCATCGCGGAAAGCTCCGACATCCGGAAGATGCGCGAGTCGGATAATCAGGCGCTTCTGGTTCAGGGTGCCAAAAACGTGGATGTGGTCAACCAGGTCACCATCGTCAATGACAACCCAAATGTCCAGATCGGGATCGAAACAAATGCCGTTGGTGGTGTCCAGACGAACGCACCGGAACCGGTGATCACGAACCCCGCATTGCCTCCGCTTGATCCACTCGGCGATCTGGATGCCATCGATATCCGTGGAGCCCGGCTTCTGGGTACCCATGCCAAAGTAGATCCCGCCTATGCGAAGATCACCAAACAACTGACGTCGGCCGATCTGCGGGGCGGCGAAGTCATTCTGGATTACGAGACGCTCGGGTGGCCGGCGAACAACAGCGGCATTGGCAGCGACATTGATGGCCGGGTCTACATGCTCTGGTATGGCGCGGACGGCAAGCTGACGGGAGGTCACTTCGAGTGGAAGCGACCGGGGCAAGGTTCGAAAGGTATCGGGAATGTCCTGGATGGATACCTCAGCGGCCAGAAACCTCCCCCGGGCGCTACGGTCTATTTCGGGCTGCTTTCCAACGACGGGACCGAACGTACCAACTTTGTCCAGAGCAAGACGCCTTGGATGTGATGTGAGTACCCTTCTGGTCATGTCGGGCGGTGGCGCGAAAGCCGTGCAGAACCACACGGGGGCCCTGCTGGCGTTGCGGGATTACGGCGTCAAGTATGATGTTGTGTCCGGAACGTCGGGAGGTGGTTTGGTGGCGCTCTGCGCGGCGACGTGTATGCCGCCTGATGTGATGCGGGATGTGGTTGCCGGTCTTGGCAACAGCGATGTTCAGGATCGGCGGTGGTTCTGGCGGCTCCGGACGGCCATGAAGGCGACGTCGAGCATTCATCGTCCGGATACCGTCCGCCGAACGATCGCGCGCATCCTGCCGCGCTCGAGGACAGCACTCAAGATGCCGTGCCATGTCTGGGGCGTCGACGCGGAATCATGGGATTACGTCGATCTCTGCGCCCCGGAGTTGGGCATGGACTTGCATCAGGCGGCATTGGCCACGATGTCTGCACCGGGATTCCTGCCAGCGATGCCGCATAATGGCCGGTACTATTTGGATGGCGGGTTGCGCTACAACGTGCCTCTCGCCGATGACTGGTATGAGCATTTTACCTCGGTGTGGGTACTGGTTGCCAGCGGTCGAGGCGACAACAAACCCGGTTATGATCTGCTGACCAATTCCATACGGGCGCTGAACATTCTGATGTGGGACCAGACCGATGATGTGTTGCGGTCATGGCCCCTACGGATGGCACAGGCCTCGAAAACCGCCCATGTGATCCACTACCCGCAATCCGATGTGGGCATCTTTGATTTCCAGCCTGGAGCGATTGAGGCCGGGTATGCGGCCGTTCGGGACTATATGGAGGGGTTATGAAGGTCGAACAGGTGTTTGTTTCATTCCGATTTGCCATCAATGACGTGACGAAGGCCACGAATTCGGATGATCGGATTTACCCAATTCTCTTGCTGGCGGTGCATCAGCTTTTCTCCGATGTGCCGGAATTGCGGATCGATGCCGACCTCCAAGAGGTAATGATTCCGCAGCAATTTGCCGCACTTGCCGATGAGGTTCCCATTCCTGACCTCTATTTGCAGCCCTGCGTTGATTGGATGGCGCATCGTTACTTCATGGGGGATTCCGGGGCGGCCCGGGATGAAAAAAGATCGAATGAACACCTGGCGTCTTACCGCCGGGTGATAATGCCGGAGTAGTCCCATGGCCCTTGAATCAGAAATCTCGAAGCTGAAAGAGCGTGATGCCAAGCTGGTATCGCATTCGCGCAATCCCCTGACTGGTGATTGGGAGCTCGTGACCAAGTGGGATGTGGCGGACCGGGCGATGCAGGAATCGCTGATCAAGGTCCTGTACCAGTATACCTCGGTGGGACCGGGCGGCGATTCGGATACGATCACGAATGAATCGCATCTGACGGCCCGTCAGTTTGTCGACAATCCGGTGGTCAACGGCATCCCGTACCAGGGCCGGTGGCGGTTGGTGACGGTAGCGCCGCAGCCTCCGGGTGCCCGCAAGGATCCGGATGGCGTGTACCGGGTGCTTCGCCGCGGCTACATGATGACGTTGGATTGGGCGGAGGCCCGGCTTCTGTCGGATAACCGCCTACCTGGGAATAACGTATCGGTTCCCGGGGTAAACGGTGCGGAGTCCGCCCCGGCAGCGGCCCACATGTTTGCCCGCTTCTACAATGTCAGCCCTCAGCACTGGTCCAGCATCTTGGCCGGGATCGGTCTGGGGAACGAAATCGCAATTTCCGCGCTCCAGAACCAGAACCTTGGCGGGAACTGGCATGTTTCCATGGCCCGACCTCAGCCGGCGGAAGATGGCAGCTACGTCATCGACGTGCTTCTTTCCAAGCCGATGTTTGTGATTTCGGACTACTCGGATGCCGGCGGGGACCGTGAAGTCCGGCGATGGAAGCTGGTGGGTGTGGCAAGGGCCTTGGGCCAAACCATCATTGACCAGTGGGAGCTTTTGGGGCCTGGCCGGTCCGCATCCGGCGATGCCGGCGCGGAATCCCCGTATATGTCGATCACCCTGTCTCTGGACTCGCCGGTCCTCCAAAACCTGACCATCGGTCCGATTCCCACATCATGCGATACCTCCCTGACCCTGCATTTTGGGTGGGGGTACACCAAGGCTCAGGCCGGGGAGTTCATTTCCTCGCATTCCGCGGTGTTGCAATCAAACCAGACGCGCAAAATTCGGGAGGTCCAGACACGCGGCAATGGTCTTTACGACATCATCATCGAGGAAGAAACGATCACCTACGAAGCAGGCAAGCATGTGGTGCAATTCATCCTGCACGTTGGCGCGGCGGTACAGGTGGCGAGGGAGTGGGGGTATGGGGTGCCCATGTCGCGTCTGGATGCCATCAAAGCATCCTACGCGCATGGCGTGGTCGGGTATACGGCGGAGATCGAGATTACCCGCAAGGACAATTGTTCCTTCGACTATCGGGGCAATATCGTTCGGAAAACCGCACCGATTATCAGCGAAACGCTGAACGGCGGGACGCCCTACCGGAGGATCACCCTGCGGAAAATCCTGAATCAGATTTCCGCAATGGCTACGTCGCTGGTGACAACGCGTGGCCAGACGGTAGCTCATGAAGTGGATGTGGATCAGGACGGGACCCGGGCCATTCTCGAGCGAATCGAGACGGAAAGCAACGACACGGCCACGGCCGCGGTTACGACTGCCGCACGAACGGAGTCGATTATTGCCAATACGGGGGTTGAGCCGGCGTCAGTGGTAGCGCAGACGGAAACCCTCGATGGGGTATCGGTTGAAACGGAGCGCTTGGCGTCACGTGGTAACGGGTTGTGGGAGTGGGTCCGGCGGCGGATCGCGCGGCTTACCTTGGCGGTGACGGTCACGGTTGGTGCGAAGTATGAGACCTTGGTGACCAAGGTTGGACTTTTCAGGCGTTCCGAGGCCGAGGCAGAGGCGGCCGCGGCCCCGACGGGGGTTGGTGTCGAAACGGAGGCCTCGGTGGAGGTCGAACCCGACGGCATGGCGCGGCTGCGCAAGCAAACCCGGACCAAAGCCCCCTTCTTGGTTAGCGGTCTCCGTTCTGGCACGGCTTTGGAGCCGGCAACCAGTTCGATCGGTCTGCATGTGGACGCCGCGGCGACAGCAGCTTCGGCCCTCGGGACGGCTCCGACCCGCGGTCAATTGCGCGAATTCCAGTTGCTTCCCGAGAAAGATGGCACCGGGCAATACCGTCTGGTGGAGGTTTCCGGCGGTGAATATGTGGCGGCGGCGGTCAAGATCGCGGGGAATGGCCTTTTCGAAATCCACGAGACGAAGGGCCGGAATGTGCTGAATCCTGCCGATCACAACCTGGAACCCACGCAGTATGGAACGTTCGTGCATGAGATCAACCAGCGAGGGTTACATGACTTCGCCAAGCGGTTGCTTACCATGGCCGGCGGAGCGGCTACCTTGACGGTGGAGGTCCGCAAGGCGACGCTGATCGAGGAAGATCGGCAAATCAAGTACGTCGAGCCAACCTTGCGGAAGCGGCAATACGACGATAAAGGCCGATTGGAGCGAATCACCGAGGTAACCATGGTGGTGGCTTTGATAGTCACGATGCAACGGACGATAACGGAAACCACGACACGGACCTACAGCCTGGAGAAAATCGATGCTGATACGGTCTCTGACGGAGAATCCGTGGTCCAACACAACGAGGATCCGGGATTCTGGGTTCGTGATTCCTTGGTCCGCGTCCGGGGCGCATGGTCAAGTCCATCGGTGACGCAACACGTGTTGGCAACGATCCAGTCTACCGACGTCTCATCATAACGAGGTGGTCATCATGTTTGGGCGTGACGATCAATCAGACCGAGAGTTTTCCGAGGCTGCGGCGCACCGAGGTTTGCGAAGCCGACTCCGCAAAGCCCTCGGTCTGGATAAGCGTGATCCGATTCGTTTGGGTAAGGACCGACCGGAGTCGAAACCAGCTGATTTGACGGTTGACCAGATGGCTGAGATGTTGGCCGCTCAGGAAAAGGAAGCGGTCCAGCCAGCCGAAGGATATTCGAGTCCCAATTCGAATCCGGCCGGGCGGACCGCCGAAGGCGGTTCTGCAGGGGCGGTAGAACCGCCTCCCGTTGTCGAGCAGGGGAAGGCAGACCCGTCCAAACCGCCAGATCCTGCCGTTCCGGCCTGGGTGCTGGATAATCGGAAACGGGAGGCGAGGCGATTTGTCGCTTCCGGCCTTCTGTCTCAAGCCGACTATGACAAGGAGTATGGTGCACCGACGGCGGTGGGAACCGGTCCCGAGGATGTGAAGACGAAGCAAACCGGTGTCGAGCAGGGGAAGGCTGACCCGACCAAACCGCCAGATCCGGCCGTTCCGGCCTGGGTGCTGGAGAATCGGAAACGGGAGGCGAGGCGATTTGTCGCTTCCGGCCTTCTGTCTCAAGCCGACTATGACAAGGAGTATGGTGCACCGACGGCGGTGGGAACCGGTCCCGAGGATGTGAAGACGAAGCAAACCGGCTATGGCTCTCGGGTGACGGTGATACCCGCCGGGCCGAAGCTGGCGGATGATCCGGAGATCGGGGGTGGGGGTTCCGTATCACGGTTCGGCTTCAAGGTCACGGTGACGGATTCCGGTATTGTGGTGGCGGACGGTGCGCGTCGGGTGATTGCCAAAACCAAACTGGAGAACGTGGCTGAACATGCGCATCCCTATGTGAACGGGCAGGCGGGCTTGGTCCACATGATCCGCTTCTATCCGCAATTCGACGAAGACGGAAACCAAGTTGCGGCCGGGTATTGGTCCCCCGGTAGTGGTACACTCTTCTCGGCATCCCCCAGCGAACCGGACCCGCTCATTGGCATACTGGTGCGCATTGCCGATGTGTTCGAGGATGGCACCGTCGAGCAGCATCAGTTCGGTGATGTGTCGGTCCTGGATGTCAAGGTGTGCCTGTGACGGTGGACTTCACATCTGGCGGAAATGTTTCGGTGACGCCGAAGGAAGGGGCGGCATCGACCGACTGTTGTTGCTTCAACAACAAGCCGACGTTTTGCAACAACAACTTGATGACGCAGCTCTACATGTGCGGTTTCCCTGAAAATGCCGGAGATTATCCGAAGAAATCCCCGTCAAATCCGTATGGGTGGGAAGATATCGTTCCCGTCGATCGCTGCATCCGAGTGTTGGTATTTGGTCCCGTTGTGCAAGTTGGTGGCACGGTAACCGGAATGGAGTTTCCACGGCTTATTATGCGCGTGGCTAAAGGATGTGGCGGAAGAAGAAAACCCGATGGTACATGGCAAAGTGCAGATATTCTACCGTTTTGGCAGGGGCGTCCCGTGGTGTGGCGTTCTGTGACGGGGAATGGTGAGGAATTTGTGTGTGTAAACTACAACCCCGTAACGCACTTCAAGCAGTTCAGCGACTTTGACGCCGACGCTTGTCAGTACTGGCAACCCCTGATCATGGAGGAATGCCGGAACGCGGTATGGGAATTCCTGTCCGCGGACAATGACATTCCGGAAGGTACCCCGGTGACGGTGTGTATTCCGGTCAAAATATGGAAATGGTACACCAGTCGGATCAATCCCGTTACATTCCTCACGGATGAAGTATGGCTTGGAATTGCCAAATTGTTGGTAACGGTCGATCTCTTTTTGGATGCTGATTACGAAAAACCCGGGTACGAGTATGTTTTTCCATCCGCACCGCCGGACCGGTGCGTGTTCAAGGATTGATTGGCGCTCACATCATGCCAATTGCTGTTCCGGTAGAATATGAACTACGTGTGGTGTGAGCGCTTTATTTATGGGCAAGCTGACGACAACGCTGTTTGGGGGATCGCGGGGGCCCGGCCAGTACGCCAGGGGGGCCCGGAGTCCGATTGCCCCGTGGGGCGGATCCTGCTCGGATGAGGTATTCCGGTTCCGCCTGGATACGTGCCTTGCCTGTGATCGATACGATCGGGAGCAGCACAAATGCCGGGCGATGCACAACCGTTGTGTCAAGCACCGCCGGGCGGCGTCCTACTGCCCGGAAGGTAAATGGCCGGCGGTGGTGGAAAAGGATTGAAATGTCGGTGTGTCATGGCTACAACAATGGGATATAAGGCAGAGGTGATTTATGGCGGCCAAGTGGATGCAAGATGTATCGGCAAGTTGGCAAGATGCGAAAAAGCGATTCCGTGATTTGCCTGGCCGTGCGAATAATGACCTGCGCGCCAACTTGGGATCTGGCTTTCAGAATCTGTCCACCCGTGCCGAGGCCCCGGCAGTGAAGTCTATCAACAGTGTCGCATCGCGTCTTTTCATGCCGAATAAGGCAACCCGAGATGCCGTCGCGGGCGCATATCAGCGTGGAGGTGTGCTCGGTGTGTTACGTGGTGCTGCTGGACAAGCAAAGCGGGCCGTGCAGACCGCTGAACCCACGGTGCGTGCTTTCACGCGATACCCGATCGCTGTCCTTGCTGGCGCCAAAACTGCTGAATCACTGGTACCCAAGGTTCCCACGCCTGCCGAATATGCGGCACGGCAATCATCTTCAACTTCCGTCCCCCAGGGCGGCAACCCCACCGGAGCTGCGCCCTCGACCTCGCAATCTCCTGTGCCTGCTCCGGCCGCCATTGCCAGCCCTGGGGGCGGAGGCTCGACCGATCTGGTCGGGCCTTCTCGCAACCGCGTGGTGGTGTTGCGTCCCGATGGCACGGAACAGATCATTACCCAACCGACGCGCACCGCCAGTTACGCGGCGATGGTGGACAAGGATGGCAATGAGGACCTTACCGCCCCGATGCCATGGAATACTCGCGCATTTATCCGCCAGGCGGCGGCTCATCGCGAGGCCTCATTACGGGCGCAGGGCTACAACCTGGAGGCGATGGCCGGCGGCGCGACGGTGAGGCCGCGTCAACCCGGTGAATCACTCCCGATGATGCGGCGGTTTGGCATGACGAAAGAGGCGCGCAAGGCCGAGGCGGACGCGGCTGATCTTAAGCGAGAAAAGTCGATTACCATGCGCATGCTGGCTGACGATGCCAAGATGCGCGATGGCACGGAGCGGTACAAGGCGGATCAAGCGCGGGGCGGCGAACGCGATAAGGCCAAGGCCGGTCTTATTCAGACTTCGATGTTGGAGCGCGGGGCGAATAACCGAGCCGCGATGGATGCGAATTCCCGTCGGGACGTGGCGACGATTGAGCAGGCTGGTGCGGCGGCAACTGGTGCGGCAACGGCGGCTGGTCAGATGCAAGTCAAGCAGGCGGATGCCCTTTTGGCGTCGTTTCAGGAGCGGGTGAAAACCGGTGTGCCGCAGCTTGATAAAGACGGGAAACAAATCATTGGAAAAGACAAAAAACCGCTTCCAAATAGACCGTTGACGCCAGAAGAAATGAAATCTGAATACCAAGCCATTGGCGAAGCGATGGGGCTGATAGAGGCGACGCCACCCCCAGCATCTCCTACCCGGCAAAAGGGATCGGACGGCAAGGTGTATGAACTGGTGAATGGTAAATGGGTTGAGGTGGCTGCGTAGGATGCCACCATGGAAACCCTTCCGCCTCCACCCCCTGGCGTTACCTTTGTAGGCCCGGCCGAGCCGTTACTACCCCGGCGTAAGGTCAACCCGTTTGGTCGGCCCATTGGGATCAAGCCGGTGGAGCCAACCCTTCCGCCTCCACCCCCTGGCGTTACCTTTGTAGGCCCCGCTGATGCTGCTTCCGATTTCACCCCGTTTCCGCCTCCGCCCGAGGGCGTCACGTTTGTCGGTCCGGCCGATCCGCCGAAGCCCTTGGAAAAACGTTCGGCGGTCGGGGAATTCGTGGCGGGGGTAAAGACAGGGGCGATGATCGATCTACCCCGGATGGTTGGTCAGAGCATCAAAGCCTTGGCTCCGGCGGAATCATCGCTGTTCACGGCTGGCGAGCGTATTGTCCAGGGCGCGGAGGATCGTGCGGCTCGCGTGACCTATGATGAGCGGACCCGCGAGGATGGGTTTGCCGGGTTGGCAGGCGATGTTGGCCGGGCGTTGGTCCCTTCGGTTGCGGTACCGGTAACGGCCGCGGCGGCGGTGGTAGGGGCAAAAGCGATTGGTGCCGGCGTGGTCGGGGCGAAGGTCTTGACGGGCATTTCCGCGCTCGGGACGTTGGCTCTGTTCGGCACATCGCAGGGGCAGGATACTTTCGAGGAAATCAAGGCGGATCAGTTGGCGAAGGGGGTTTCTCCCGATGAGGCCGACGCGAACGCCCGCAAGGCAGGCATCATGGCCGGTGTGCTCGAGGGCGGCATGGAGGGCGCGGCGGCGATGTTTGGCGGTGGCCGGTTCATTACCCGCATGGCGGAGCGTGTGGGCTTTAAGGTGACCGCGAAGACGGCGGCGGATATCGCGAATGATTTTGCCCTGAAGCGAGGACGGAAGGAGATCACGAAGGAATTTGCGAAGGATCTGGCGAAGGCGTACCCGGTAGAAATGGGCACGGAAGCTGCGCAAGAGGGCGGGAATGTGCTGATCCACCGGGCATTTGGTCATGATGATGGCCGGGATCCGTGGGAGTCGGCCATGGAGGGGGCAAAGGTGGCGTTTGGTCTGACCACACTACTGGCGCCTGTCGGCCTGGCCGGGAACATCCGTGAGGCTAAAGTCAAAAACGAGGTGGCGGACGCGGTTACCAACGGGGAGGCGGATCCGGCGTTGCGCAAGATGGCGGTACGGATGATCGCCCATGAGATGTCGAAGCTTTCCGGTCCAGCACCGGCCGAGGCATGGTCTGCCGGTGCAATGCAGGCGGTTGATGATGGCGCGCCCATCGATCTGACTCCGGAGGGCACTGCGGCGGTGTTGAATACGGTGACCCGCATGGGGGTGGAAGATCGGTTGGCTGAGCTTTCGGTCGACGCGGAGCGACTGCGCGCGGCCGGTGATGAGGCGGCAGCGACTGATCTGGAAACGCGTATTGCCGAATTGGAAGAGGCGTTTGACCAGGACATTGCCCCGGCTCCGGCAAACGTACCGGTGGAGCCTCGGGCGCCGGTGGATGTGGAAGCACAAGTTGCCGTGATCGAGGCCAGTCGAAAGCGATCAGGCCTGGGGCCGCTTCCTGTGGCAGAGATTGAATCCCTGCGGGCAGATGCGGCGACGTCCCCAGATCTGGTGACTGCTGACCGGTTGGCCTTGCTGGAAACGGCCGCGTTTGCCCCGGCAACGCCCGAGGCTGCGGTGGTGGATGGTCCAGACAGCTCGGCGGCTGCTGAAAACACGGCATTCTTGAAGTCGGTGGCGGCCGGTGCTCCGGTAGCCGGGCCGACCATGGCGGCCGGGTCGGTTGTTCCAACGGCTGTAAACCGGCCCGAGGCGGCTGTACAAGCGGTGGAAACCTCGTTGATTTCTCCGGAGGTCCGGCCTGCGGTAAAGGATGTCGCCCGTTGGCCAATGTTGACGGAAGACCAACGAAAGGCGGTCAGTCAGGCGGTACATGTGATCGATCGGATCGAGGATACCCGTCTCAAATCTGGTATTCTACCGCTTCCGGAGGGTGCAAGGCTCAACCTGATTGAGCGACAGGTAGCGACTGCCTTGGGCGAGCCTGGCGCTACTCCGGTTGGCCAGATGGAAGAGACCCGGTGGAGCATTGGCGAACAGCCAAACGGATTCACGGGGAAAAAGACGAAACCGCGCAAACGGCCTTCGGCGAGCGGGACCGGGCCGGACATGGTGACGGTGGGGGGCCGCGGTCCTTTTATTGTCACGGCCCGCACGGACATGCAAGTCACACTGTTCAACCCGGTGGACAAGTCCACCTTTGCTGCCGATGTGGCGGCGATACAGCCCTATCAGGTGCCGACGGCTCCGAATAGTGCTCAGGCCCCATCCATTTCGACTCCCGCTCCGGAGGCGCGGCCCCCGGCTGTGGCTGTTCTCCCCAAGACAGCCACCGGAGCGGGAGCGCCTTTACCTTCGACGGCTGCACAGGATAGCCCCGCAACCCCGGCGGCGGTCCCTACTACACCCACAGGATCCGGTGTCGCCGTCCCTCCTTCATCGGGGAAACCACGATGGAATGCGGTGACGCCGCAGGATGATGTTCCTGCCTCAGGGTATTGGGATGTGGTCGATGTGGAGTCGCTGGTTACCTCGGATCGTCCTGGCTTCAATCAGGAATTACAGCCTCGGGATCGCTCTACGGTTTCCAGCAAAGAGCAGATCGCCCGGATCGCGTCCGGACCTGACTTCAACCGGCTGAACGAGTCGGCCACGACCGATGACGGCGCGCCTATTGTAGATGTGGCCGGCATGGTGTTGTCCGGTAATGGTCGGATCATGGGGTTACGCCAAGCCTATACCGGCACGGCGGCGGAGCGATACCGTGTGGCCGTTCAGGCGCGTGCGGCCGAACTCGGGTTGACCACGGAGGGCATGGGCAAGCCGGTTTTGGTTCGCGTCCTGGATGATGTTCAAGGGGCGGACCTGAAGCGGTTCGTGGAGCTATCCAACCGGGAGAAGATTCTTCAGCGGACGGCGGCTGAACTGGCCGTAGCGGATGCAAAGATGTTGCAGGAATCCGGGGCGATGGACCTGTTTGACATCGGCAAGTCGGATAATGTCATGGCGGCGAGCAACCGCGACTTCCTCACCCAATTTGTTGTCGGTACCGGGGACCAGTCGTTACGCAAGTCGGACGGCCGTTTCGCCACGGATATTCTCAAGCCACGCGTGGAACGAGCTATCCTGATGGCCATTTTGGGCAAGACGGAACGGGGCCGCGAGGTGGCTATAAATGCGATTGAGCGTGCTGAAGGTCTGGGGATCCGGCCGGAGCTTGCCGGGATCATGAGGGCTGGCGGCTCTATCCTGAATCTAGCCAAGGCAAAACCTGAAT
>CALBHI010000276.1 GCA_937894535.1 uncultured Verrucomicrobiota bacterium | reverse complement strand
CAGGGCATGGGCGAGGTCGGCCGGTTCCATCGAGGAAAGCAGCGCGCTGCACACCAGCATGATGGCATTCGCCTGGAGGCCGATCCGCGTGGCGAAGAGGAATCCGTCGCTACTCCAGGTCCATCCGCCCAACTGCCATCCGGTTGCACCAGGCATGGAAAGCGGAGTGAACACGAGCAGGAATAGGACAAATAGGTTGAGGCTGGCCAACCGCCGGAGCGTGGTGGCGTGCAGGGCGCGGGCAACGGCGGCGAACAGCAGGGCGAGGGCAGCCATCACGCCGAGGGCGGCCCAGCGGTCGAGCAGCACGATGAACAGGGCGAGGACGAAGGCGGCGACGATACGCGAGCGGGGATCAAGGCGGGCCACCGGGCTGGTTGGTTGCTCTGGATCGAATAGCTGCATAGTGGTGCGGTGGATTTCCTGTCGGTCCGGGGTTAACGATCCTTGCGCCGCAAGCCAAGGAAAAAGAAGGCGAGACCGGTCAGGCCGGCGATGAAACCGAGACCGGCAACCACATCCTGGTAGCGGGTGCGCTCCTGAAAGGCGGCGAAGTCCCGGCGCAGCGGGTCGAGTTGGCTGCTCACCGCACGTTCGATACGTCGATCGAGGTCATCGGGGCTGATGGCGGGGACCGTTACGGGCGCGGCCGGGGCGAGGGTCGTTGGCGCGGCCGGTGGTGGGGAGGCGTCGACCGGGTGGAGTGCTTCCGGCAGGTCTTCGGCCCGCACGGTAAAGGTGGCGACGTGGCCATTGCCGGCATCCACCACGATGCGGTGATCAACGGCGCGGTCCGGGATAAAAGCGAATTCGCCGCGTTCGCTGGTCACGCCCTCATGCAGGACGGTGCCGTCCGGCGCGAGCACACGGAAGGGAACCTGCGACGGGCGGGCACCACCCGAAAGCCAAGCATACCCGGCTACGCGGTCGCCGTCGGTCGCGGCGAAACACGACACCTTGTGGGCGAAGGCGGGCGACGCCAGCGACAGGACAGCGATCAGGGCCGTGAATACAACACGCTGGTTCATGGTGCCGCACAGCTTGACGCGTGACGTTTAGGAAGGTCCAGTAAATCCGCGCGTACCGTGTAGAGGAAACCGACGGCCGCGCCAATCACCGCCGCCTCGGTGAATACCACCGGAACATGGGCGAGAAGCAGCGCCTTCACCGCCGCGGCATAGGCTTGCGGGTTGCTGAGGTTGAGCAGCACGGCGAGGCTCAGGCAGGTCAGCACGACCGAAGTTCCACCGGCCAGCATGCCCCACCCCAGCGCGGTGCGGGCGGTGGGGGCGGACCGGCAGCGCCGGGCGAACATCCAACCGGTCAGCACGGCGGGCAGGCCCATGCCGAGCAGGTTGGCACCGAGCGCGCTGACCCCGCCATAGCCGAAGAGGATAATTTGCAGGAACAGGGCAACGGCCAGGGCGGGCAGCGCGGCCAAGGTCGCGGCGAGCGTCGCAGCGAGGGTCGCGGCGAGACAGGCGGCGCGGGTCATGCGGCGGATCAGGGGGCGGATCATGGCTCGACTCCTTCGCCCGCATTCCAGCGTCTTTGGCGAACGATGTCGCCTGAAATCCGCTCAGGCGCCGGATGACGCGGCGGCCGCGACACAGGGACGCCTCAATTCGCCTGACCGGCGCTTAGTTCATTGTTGCGCAAACACTTCACTGGGCAAAATTTTGACCATGTAACCCGTTACATTTGGTGCAACCTGATCACAATCGCCG
>CALBHI010000275.1 GCA_937894535.1 uncultured Verrucomicrobiota bacterium | reverse complement strand
CCACGGTCAACTACGCCGAGATCGCCCGCAAGAAGGTCGAGAAAATCGGGTACGTCAGCTCCGACATGGGTTTTGATGCCAACACCTGCGCGGTGATGGTTGCCCTCGATCGCCAGTCGCCCGACATCAGCCAGGGCGTCGATGCGAAGAAGGCCGAAGGCAAGGCCACCGCCGAGCAGGGTGCCGGCGACCAGGGCATGATGTTCGGATACGCCTGCGACGAGACCGCCGAACTGATGCCGTTGCCGATCCTGTTGTCCCACAAGCTCGCCCAGGGCCTGACCGATGCGCGCCGTTCCGGCAAACTCCCGTTCCTGCGCCCCGACGGCAAGTCGCAGGTCAGCGTGGTGTACGAGGACAACCGCCCGGTCCGTATCGACACCGTGGTCATCTCCTCGCAGCACTCCCCCGAGGTCTCCCACAAGAAGTTGACCGAGGGCATTATCGAGGAAGTCGTCAAGAAGTACGCCCCGACCAAGCTCATCGACAAGAAGACCCGTTACCTGATCAACCCGACCGGCCGCTTCGTGACCGGCGGTCCTCAGGGCGATTGCGGTCTGACCGGCCGCAAGATCATCGTCGACACCTACGGCGGCATGGGCCGTCACGGCGGCGGCGCCTTCTCCGGCAAGGATCCCAGCAAGGTCGACCGCAGCGCCGCCTATATGGCCCGCTATGTCGCCAAGAACGTCGTCGCCGCCGGCCTGGCCAAGCGCTGCGAAGTGCAGCTCGCCTATGCCATCGGTTATCCCGAACCGGTCTCCGTGCTGGTTGACCCCTTCGGCACCGGCACGGTCAGCAACGAGAAGCTGGCCAAGGCGGTTCGCGCGGTATTCGGCCTGAAGCCGGCCCAGATCGTCAGCCAGCTCGACCTGCTGCGCCCGATCTACGAGCCGACCTCGGCCTATGGTCACTTTGGTCGCAAGCCGGTCAAGGGCCTGTTCCCCTGGGAACGCACCGACCGCGCCGAAGCGCTCAAAGCCGCCGTCTAAGCGATCGGTTCATCCGGTTGCTGCAACACCCCCGGTTCGCCGGGGGTGTTTTGTTTAGGGGTGGTGGCCAGCAGCCCGCGTTTCCGCAACAACGTGGCCGTAACCAACCCCAGTACCCCCATCGCGACCAAGGCGCCGATAGCGGTGACGATACGCTGTTGGTCGGTCGCCCCGGATAGGCTGCTTCCCAACATCGTGGCCGGAATGGCGGAGGGAAGCGCCCCGAGCGCCGTCCCCAGCAGGAAACAACGGGTCCGCACCGCGGAAATCCCGAAGAGCAGGTTGGTCAGGAAGCCGGGACTCGGAAGTTGCCGGATCAGCGCCACGCTGAGGAAGCCGCGGGCATCGAGCCGGGTGGATAAACGGGCCAACGCCGGCCATTTCTTCATCACCAAACTTCGCCCCGCCCACCGTGCATACAGGAAGGTGGTAAACGCCCCGGCCACCGTCGCGATCATGGACCACAACAGCCCCGGTGCCAGCCCGAAGGCCATGCCCGCCACCGGATACAAGGCCATGCGCGGAAATCCCGTGGCGGTCAGCCCGGTCATCACCACCACAAACACCGCCGGTGCCCAGCCGCCGAACCGCGCCAGGTCTTCGCGCAACACGGTGGCATGCGTGAGGTGCTCGCGCAACGGCGAGAGGTAGGTCGCGATCAAGGCCGCGGCAATGACCGCCAGCCAGATCCACTCGCGCAGGGAAACCACGGACTCCCGCGCGCCGACATCAACCGGGCCGGGATTCCGCGGGTCTGTTGGGTCCATAACCATGGGGGCAATCTAGGCGAAGCCACCGGAAATGCAATGGTTCCATTCTTACGAGAATGTAAGCTAATTAACGTCGTTCCCTGACACCCGTCGCCCATACTCGGTGCCATGATTCAAAAACCCATTCCCGTCTGGTTGTTGTTGTTCCTCGGGATCCTGCTGTGGGGCGGCGAATATGTCCGCCGCGATCTCTGGGCGCCCGACGAGGCCCGTTTTGCCCTGGTAGCCAAGGAAATGCGGGAGGGACACTGGTTGGTGCCGTTCCGGCAGGGCGAATTCTACACCCACAAGCCGCCGCTGATGTTCTGGCTGACCAACCTGTTTTCGCTGCTGACCGGTGGACAAATCGGCAATGTCGCGCCCCGCCTGCCCAGTTTTCTCGGGGCGATGCTGGCTCTCTGGTCGGCCACCCGTCTCGCCACCCGCTGGTTCTCTCCGCGCGCCGGATGGCTGACCGCCCTGATCCTGCCCTCGTCCTTCCTGTTCTGGAACAAGGGCGGGTTCGGCCAGATCGACATGCTGCTGTGCGGCCTCTCCATGTCCGCGTTGTATTGCTTCTTCACCTCGTGCGAGGCTTCCTGCACCCGCCGGCTCGCCGCCGCGTATGCCTTCATGGGGTTGGCCGTCCTCGCCAAAGGCCCGGTCGGCTTCCTCGTTCCCTGGGGCATCTTTATCACCGCCACCTGGGCCTCTGGCGAATGGGTTGGCCATCGCCGCGCCCACCTCCTGTGGGGTCCGTTGATCACCCTGGCATTTCCTGCGGTCTGGTTGCTGCTGGCCTGGGTACAAGGCGCACCCGAAGGGTTTTTCCCGGAGTTGTTGTTTCACCAGAACGTCGGCCGGGTCACCGGCGAGTTCGGCGGCCATGTGAAACCGTTTTATTATTTTCTGATGTATTTCCCGATCGATTTCCTGCCCTGGACACTGGTGTTGCCGCTGGCTTGGCATGTGCTGCGGCGCGTGCCTGAAGCCGATTGCGCACGTTTCCGGTTGATGGCGTGGATCGTGTTTGTCATTGGATTCTTCACCCTCAGCGCGAGCAAGCGCAACCTCTACATCCTGCTCGCCTATCCGGCGGCCGCGATGCTGGTGGCCGCCGCCGCCGACCAGGTGCTCCGTGCCGATGCCGTGTGGGTGCGGCGGACCAAGACGGCCCTGCTGGGGCTGATGGCCCTGCTCGGTGCCGGCATGGTGATCGCGCCGCTACTGCCCGGACTGCCTTTCGATGCGCGTTGGCTACTACCGAGCGGTTTGCTGTTGCTGGCTGGAACATGGATCACGGCACGGACCTGGATCTCCGAACCGCAGACGCCCCGATGGATTGTCTCGGCCGCGGTGAGCCTGCTGCTCGCGTTTGCTGCGACCGGTGCGCTGGTCTATCCGGCCTTCGACGATCTGAAGACCCCCGATGAAGTCATCACCAAGGCGCAGAACCTGCTCGGACCGCACGATCGTATCCTGATGTACCGGATGCACGGGGAAATCTTTTCGTTGTACACGGAGCGCAAGGGCTACATGGCGTTTTCCGATGAGGAAGCCCAGGCCTTCCTCGGTAGCGGCAGCCAGACGAATCACCTGATCATTGCGCTGGAGCGCGACGTGCCGGCCATCGATACCTGGCTGGACATGCCAACGAACCTGCTCGCTTTCGCATCCGGCGGGAAAAAGCTCGTGGCGATTCCCGTGCGTATTCCCTAGCTTCCGGCCATGCAGCCAAAGGGAAGTTCGATCACCATGGCCGCACCACCGAGGCGTTCACTTCGATCCGCCCGGATCAATCCTCCGTGCAGCAAGACGATCTCCTGCACGATGGCCAGCCCGAGGCCGGATCCCTGGTGCGCGGAGTGACGTCCGCGGAAAAACCGGTCGAATACCCGTTCCCGGTCTTCGTCGGGGATGCCCGGTCCGGAATCCTCGATCCGCCAGATCAGCCGGTTTCCTCCCGAGACCGATAAGCCAACATGGACTTCGCCCCCATCCGGCGTGAAGGCTTGCGCATTGTCGAGCAGGTTGGAGAAAACCTCGTGAAGCAGGATGGCATTGCCGCGCACGCGGATGTCTTCCGGTGCCTCAATCGTGGCGGTCAAGGTGATGCCATCCATGGCGGCCCGGGTCTCCTCAAGCCAGGTCTGCAGCAGCGAAGCCAGGGAGATCGGCTCGAAGCGGTCGCGCATCGACCGGTCGAGGCGCGACAGGGCCAGCAATTGCTCGATGGTTTCGTTCAGGCGAGCCGTCTGCTCGAGGATTTCGCCCAGCGATTCGCGGTATTCCTCCGCAGTCCGCTCGCTGTGCAGGGCGATTTCCGCGGTGCCCCGGATCGCGGTCAAGGGCGTCCGCAACTGGTGCGAGGCATCGGCGCTGAAATGCTCCAGGCGGCGCACCGCCGCGGCATACCGGTCAAAGGCCTCGTTGATCGTGTCGGCCAGACGCGAGAGTTCATCGGCATGGGGCAGGGGCGGGATCCGTTCGTCCAGATGGCCCCGCCGGATATGTTCCGCGGTGGACAACACCTGGTTCAACGGGCGCAGCAGGCGGCCGGCCACCGTCCAGGCGATCCACACCGCGGCGGGGATCGTCACGATCATCACCACGAGAAAGGCGATCAGTTCGGGAATATCGTCCCGCAGGCGTGAGCCCTGGGTGATGGCCTCGTGCACCTCCATGGAGAAAAGGACCACGGCGAGCAGCAGGTAGGTGAACAGCAGCAGGAGCAGCAGCCATTTGAAGTATTCACTGCGCAGGGATGGTTTCATGCGTCCTCCTTCACCATGAAGCCGAGGCCGCGCACCGTCCGGATCAGCTTGGTCGCATGCCCGCTGTCGATTTTGTCGCGCAGCCGCGACATCAACACATCGATCACATTGTCCATGGAGGTCATGCGTGATTGCACCTTCCAGACATCCCGGCTCAGGGTTTGGCGGGAAACCGGTTGGCCCTGGTTGGTGAGCAGGTACACCAGCACATCGAATTCGCGGGGCGTGCAGTCGATGGTCTGGCCCGCGCGCTGCACGGTACGGGCCACCAGGTCGATCGACAGGTCACCGGCCTGAAGCAGGGATGCCTGTTGCTGGCCGGAGCGGCGCAGGTGCGCCCGGATGCGCGCCGATAATTCCTGGAAGTCGAAGGGTTTGACGAGGTAATCGTCCGCACCGAGGTCCAGACCTGCTACCTTGTCCGCCACCTTGTCCCGCGCCGTCAGGATGATGACCGGCAGGTTCGAGCCGCCGGACCGGACATCGCGCAGCAGATCCAGGCCATCCCCGTCGGGCAGGCCCAGGTCGAGCATCATCAGGTCGATTTCCTCGCTGGCCAGGATGTGGCGGGCTTCCGCGGCGGTGCCGGCCGCCTGAACCCGGAAAGCCAGCTCGGACAAACCTTTGGCGATGGTGCGCCGAATCGCTGCATCATCCTCGACCAGCAGGATGGTGGGGGATGGGCTCATCGGGCTTCCTGATGAAAACGTAAGAAATTGCCGGTTGTCGTGACGACCGCAAGCATGGATGGTGATGTCATGGAGTCTAACACCATGACATCAAAGTTCCGCTTCCTGTTCAATGGCCAATCGATGGCCACCTTGTTGCTTGCTCTGGCCTCATCTGCGGCCTGGGCATCCCCGGCCATCTCGATCCGTTTCCATGGCGAGTCGACCCTGCACGGCTTTGATGGCCATGTCGAGACAGCGGAGATCCGCATCGAGGATTCGCCGCAGGGTCTGCGCCGGCTTGTGACCACGGTGTCCGTGCCGGCCATGACCACCGATCACGCGGGCCGGGATCGGCGCATGGTCGAGATGTTTCACGGCGCATCGTTCCCGTTGATCACCGGAAGCGCCCTGGCCGCGGATCTGGCCGCCGTGGAGGAGGGCGGTGATCTTCCGCTCGAACTGGTGATCGGCGGACAAACCAACACCGTAACCGCGACCTGCCGCATGGTCCCGGTTGAGGGTGCAGCGGAGCACGAGCTTTCTTTCCCGGTATCCCTCCGCGCCTTTGACCTGAAAGCTCCTTCAGTGATCGGTGTAATCCGGGTCAGCGACACCGTGGACGTGACCGCCCGGTTGAACGCCGAAGCCTGGAGCATGGTGAAGGAGGGGGCGCGATGAGCACGCTGATCCACCGCATCGCGACCGCCGTTCCCCCGTATGCTTACCACCAGGAGTATGCCGCCGATTGCATGAAACGCTGGGTCAACGACCGGACGCTGCAGCGCATGGTCCATCATGTGTACCGGCAGTCCGGCATTGATCGCCGGTTCAGCGTGCTGCCTGATTTCCAACCCGGCGCCACCGGCGGTATCTTCGGCGAACAGGCTGATGGCACCCTGGTCGAGCCAACCACCGGCCAGCGCAATGATCTCTACCGGCAAGCGTATCCTCCGCTGGTGGAGGCCGCGGTGCGACGCGCCTTCGCACAAACCCCGTGGCTGCTGCCGGAGGACGTTACCCACCTGATCACCGTGTCCTGCACCGGCTTCTGCAATCCGGGGCCCGATCTCCACATCGCCGCAACCTGTGGCTTGCGTGGCGATGTTGAACGCTACCACATCGGCTTCATGGGTTGTTACGCTGCCTTTCCCGCCTTGCGCATGGCCGATCAGTTCTGCCGCGCCCGCCCCGATGCCGTGGTGCTGGTGGTCTGCGTGGAACTCTGCAGCCTGCACCTGCAAATCAAACCGAGCTCCGACCTGCTGCTCGCCAACGCGCTGTTTGCCGACGGCGCGGCCGCCGTGCTGGTCAGTGCCCGCGCGTTGCCGGACGGTGCCTCCGGGATGCGCCTTGATCACTTCGCCACCCGCCTGGTGCCCGATAGCGCGAGGGACATGGCCTGGACCATCGGCGATCGCGGGTTCGACATGGTGCTGAGCAGCTATGTACCGAAAATCCTCGCCCTTCATGCCAAACACCTCGTGACCGACCTCCTCGCCGGTTGCCGCGACAACGGAGCCGGCATCACCGAATGGGCCGTACATCCCGGAGGCAAAGCCATCCTCCAGGCCTTCGAGCAACAGCTGGGGTGGTCCGGCGAGACCGGTGCCCTCGCCCATGCCCATCGCATCCTGCACCAGTACGGCAACATGAGCAGCGTGACAATCCTGTTCGTGCTCGAGGCCATTCTCGCTGATCCGGCGTTCATGGCCTCCACGCAAGTGGGTGCCCTTGCGTTCGGTCCCGGTCTGACCGTCGAGTTCGCCCATCTGACCGTGTGCGGAACGCGGCCGATGGCACAGCCTGCCGAGCCGGATGCATCACACCAGGTTGCCTCCCATGCGTAACCATCTGTGGGGAATGATGCTCGGATGGCTGTTGCTGTCGGCGGTCCCGTCGGATGCCGAGGTGGTGCGCGCCGGGTGGGTGCCGAATCGGCTGATGCCCCAAGGTCAGGTGCAGTTGGTCCGACAGACCAACGGGGCCGCCATCGTGGTGCTGCTCGATACCCGCTTCCTGGACCGGGTGGTGCATGCGATCATCGAAAAGGAACAGCGGAACTGGCCGGCCGACCATCCCGATGCCCGCGCCTACATCGCGGGATTGCTGGACGCGCGTGATGCGGTGCGCCGTGAGACCGGGGGCCGTGGTCGCGAGTCGCTGATGATCGCCTTTGTGCTGGATCCCGCCGATGGCCGGGTCGAATGGAGCACCGGACCGGTCGAGCGTGATGACCGCCACCTGCTGGCCATGCCGGAACGGCGGCAACTTCTCGTGCAACGCCCCTCGCGTACCTACCTTGATCGCAACGCCGCCCTCATCCTGGCCGACAGTTTTGGTCTTGCCGATGATGCAGCCGATGCGTTGCTGGGGGAGGCGATGCCATGAACGGCTGTCCGTCCTACACGCCGGCCCAGCGGTGGTTTGCGCTTGCCGTGGGCTGCGTCGTGCATGTCCTCTTCGCGGCCTCGGTGGCGATGATGGCTTATGCCTTGTACCACGGCCTGCATGCCGGATGGGGTCGGCTGACCGGCGTCGGGGCCTGGATCGCGAATGGGATCCTGCTCGCACAGTTTCCACTCGCCCATTCCTGGTTGCTGGGGGATCAGGGTCGCGCATGGATGGCCCGGATCATGCCGATGAACCTGGGGCGGCCACTTGCCACCACCACCTTCGCCGGGATTTCCAGCGTGCAGGTCTTCGTGTGTTTTGCCGCGTGGTCGCCCCTTTCCGCCGGCCCGGTGTGGACACCCGGAGCGGTTCTGCATCATAGCTTCACGGCCGGTTATGCGGGCGCCTGGCTGTTGCTCCTGGTCGCCATGCACGAGGCCGGCCTTTCGCTGCAGACCGGCAGCCTTGGCTGGCGTTCGGTCTGGCGCGGGCAGGCCCCGGAATTTCCAGCCCTGCCGGTCGCGAAACGACTGCACCAGGTGATTCGCCAACCCATCTATGCCGCCTTTGTCCTCATCCTGTGGCTTTCCCCATCGTGGACGCTCGAGAAAATCGCCCTGGCGACGCTCTGGTCGGCCTATTGTGTGGTAGGTTCCTTCCGGAAGGAGCAGCGGTTCATCCGTTACCATGGCGATGTCTTCCGTTCGTACCAACAGCGTGTCCCGGCGTGGATTCCCCGGTGGAGGCGTCGGCCTCCCATGACGGAACCCCCGCACGATGCCGATGTCGCGGTGATAGGTGGCGGTCCGGTCGGGCTTCTGCTGGCATCCCTGCTCGGGCGGGCTGGACACCAGGTGGTGGTGTTCGAGCCCCAAGCTGAAGGACCTACACGCTCGATGGCCATCGGCATCACGCCGCCCTCCCTGGATATTCTCGCCGAACTCGGACTCGACGTGATCGTCAACCGCCACGGGGTTTGCATCCGCCAGGCGGCGGTCCATGAAAATGGCCGGGTGATTGCCCGGTTGGAAATGGGTGGGGACCGCACGGGCGACGACGGCATCCTGTCGTTGCCGCAAGCCGACACGGTGCAGATTTTGCGCCAGCACGTGGCCGCCGACGAGCGGGTGCGCATCCTGTCCGGCTGGCGGGTCACCGGATTGGATCAGCTGGGACGTGGCGTCAATGTGGTGGCGGAGGAACCTGCGTATGGTGTATCCCGAACCTTCCGTGTCGCCCTCGTGGCCGGATGTGATGGGGCGCGGGGAGTCACCGCGGCATGGGCCGGCATCCGTCGCCGCGTGTCCACCTATGCACCGCGGTTCCGGATGTTCGATGCGGTGGATCGCACCGACCTTGGCCACGAGGCGCACCTGTTTTTCGGCGGTGAGCGACCGGTCGAATCCTTTCCGTTGCCGCGCGGGCGTCGACGCTGGATCGTGCGGTCCGGTTGGGGTGATCACGAGGATCTGACGGAATC
>CALBHI010000274.1 GCA_937894535.1 uncultured Verrucomicrobiota bacterium | reverse complement strand
CGCCGATCGTGGCTTGGGGTGGGGTGGTGTTCATCGCTTGACCTCGCAGTAAATACCATTAGGCTAGCCTCGCCAATGGAAAAAGATTTTGTATGGGCGGTTAGCTCAGTTGGTTAGAGCGTCACGTTTAAACCGTGAATGTCGGGGGTTCGATTCCCTCACCGCCCACCACCCTTCGCGAAGCGAAGGTCGCCGAGATGCATCACACCAACCACCCATGCCTCCCACCATCCATGTGATTCCGGTGCTGGAGGACAATTACGCTTACGCCGTTTGCCTCGGCGAACAAACGGTCATCGTTGACCCGGGGGAGGCCGCCCCGGTTCTGGCCTGGTTGTCGCGCACTGGTCGTACGGTATCCGCCATCCTGATCACCCATTACGACGGCGACCACACCGGCGGGGTCGCGGCCTTGCGCCGCCAGGGCAGTGTCGCCGTGGTGGGGCCGGTTCCGGCACCCTTCGCCCTGGATAACGTGGCCGCCCCGGGCGAAATCCTGACCCTCGGCGGGATAGCGTTTACCGTGCTGAATTGCCCCGGCCATGCCTTTCCCCATGTGGCGTACCATCTGCCAACCTCGGGAGCCCTGTTCACCGGCGACTGCCTGTTCGGGGGCGGATGTGGTCGTTTCCCGCCGGCCGAAACCTCGACCATGTGGGACTCGATAGGCCGCCTAGCCCGCCTCCCGGACGAAACCCGGTTGTATTTCGGGCATGAATACACCAGCTCGAACCTCGCTTTTGCCGCCGCGGTGGAGCCTGAAAACGAGGCGATTGCCCGGCGCCGTGAACGGACGGCGGCGGGCATTGCCGGCGGGGAGCCATCGGCTCCCTCCACCCTGGCCGAGGAGCGGCTGACCAATCCCTTTCTGCGGGTGGCCGAGCCTGCGGTGCGGCGGTGGGTCGGCATGCCGGAGGACGCGCCCGACGCCGCGGTGTTGGGTGCCTTGCGCCAGCGCAAAAACAGCTTTCGCGGCTGATTGCCCCCGCCCGCATTTTTAGTTTCAAAAGCCCCAAACTGATTTATAGTCAGGCCATTATGTTGCCCTGGGAGTTTTCCGACCGCCAAAAAAAGATCGTGGCCGCCTCGTTGACCACGGTCAGCCTGGTCGTGATGGTTGCGATCATCCTCTGGCTTGCGGCGCTGGTCCTGCTGTTTTTCGTGAGTTTCTCCGGGGTTTTCCTCCCGTTGGCCGTCGCCGCCATCATCGCCACCCTGTTGAAGCCGTATTACGGGTGGTTGCGCGGCCGGTTGAAGAGCGACAACCTGGCGTTGGTCGCCGTGCTGGTGTCGTTCATCCTTCCGGTGCTGGCGGTGTTCTACTATTTCGGCGTGATGATCGTGCAGCAGGTGAGCGGATTGCTGAACGAATTGCCGGTGTGGATCGACCGCGGGCAGGCTTGGGCGCAGGAGCAGCTTCCCTTGCTGCGCGACTGGATTGCCCGGCACGGACTTAAGGAGCGGTTGACGGGTTGGATGCAGGGCAAGGGCGACCTGCTCGCCACGTCCGCATCGGTGCTGGGCCAAGGTGTGGTGTCGACCGGATCGTTCGTGTTCCAGTCGATCACCGGCCTGCTTGGCTGGTTGGTCCTGCCAATCTATGTGGTGTTCATGCTGCGCGCTCCCCGCCTTTGCCGGGAGGATCTGGAAACATACCTGCCGTTCCTCAAGCCGGAAACCCGAACCAATGCCGTGTACCTCGTCACCGAGTTCGCCGGCATCCTCGTCGCCTTCTTCCGGGGGCAATTGGTCATCGCCTTCTGCCAGGGGTTGATGTTCGCCGTCGGCTTCGCCGTGGTCGGGGTGCCCCACGGCGCGGTGCTCGGTTTCCTGCTCGGACTGCTCAACATCGTCCCGTATCTCGGCAACATCATCGGCCTCGCCGTCGTGCTGCCGCTCGCCTGGTTCACCCCGGAAGGAGGCTTGCCGTTGCTTGCCGCCGTGGGCGTGGTCTTTGTCCTCGTGCAGTGCATCGAAGGCTATATCCTCACGCCCCGCATCATGGGCCAGACCACCGGACTGCATCCGATGACCATCATTGTCGCGATTCTGTTCTGGGGCTCGGCCCTGAACGGACTGCTTGGCATGATCATGGCCATCCCGCTGACCGCATTCCTGGTCGTGGTCTGGCGGCTGCTGCGCAGCCAATACATCAAGGAGTGGATCTGATGACCCTCCCGGTGATCCAGCAACTGATCCAGCGCGGTGTGACCATCCCCGATCCATCCTCCGTCCATATCGGCTCGGACGTATTACCCGATCGTATTGCGAAAAGCGCCGTCCTGCATCCCGGCTGCCGGATCGAAGGCGCGGCCACCTCAATCGGACCTGGTTCGGTGATCGGCAGCGAAGGCCCGGCGGTAGTGCGCCAGTGCCAACTCGGCCACAAGGTGACGCTGGCCTCCGGATTCTTTGACGGGTCGGTGTTCCTCGATGGCGCCTCGATGGGCGGCAATGCCCACGTTCGCCCCGGTTGCCTCCTGGAGGAACAGGCCAGCGGGGCGCATGCCGTCGGCCTCAAGCAGACGGTGTTGATGTCTTACGTGACCCTGGGCAGTTTGATCAATTTCTGCGACTGCCTGATGAGCGGAGGAACCAGCCGCAAGAACCACAGCGAAGTCGGCTCCTCCTACATCCATTTCAATTTCACCCCGCACCAAGACAAGGCCACGCCGTCGCTCATCGGCGATGTCGTGCGAGGCGTGCTGTTGAACCAGCCCCCGGTGTTCCTCGGCGGGCAGGGTGGCCTGGTCGGTCCCGCCCGCATCGCCTTCGGCACGGTGGTGGCCGCCGGTTCGGTGCTTCGCCACGATGTGACCGAACCGAACCGACTGGTGGTGCCGCCTGTCCCGGCCTCCGGCCAACGCGCCTATCCGCAAGAAGCCTACGGTCCGGTTCACCGTCTTATCGTCAACAATCTCTGGTACATCGGCAGCATCCGCGCATTGACGCTTTGGTACGACACGGTGCGCCGGCCTTTCATGTCGGCTGATCCATACGCCGCCGCCTGCATGCGTGGTGCCGCGGGGGTGCTGGCCGGGATCCTCGATGAGCGGATCAAGCGGTTGGGCGAACTGGCCGGAAAGATGACGGCTTCGATCGCCGCCTTTGGCCTGGTGGGGCTCTTTGTCGGCCCAATCGTAATCGCCATCCTGCTCGCGGTCTGGCGTGAATGGCTGACGGAGCAGGCGTCGCGCGATACCACGCCGACGGCTTGAGACGCACTGACGAGTGGTGCGCACTCGGCTTCTGAGGAGATCCACCCGCATCGCAGACGGCCACTTCGACATCAACCTGGATGGGGCGTGGAACACGGTGCAAACGGCACTGCCGGAGTGGCTCAAACACCCGCCTGT
>CALBHI010000273.1 GCA_937894535.1 uncultured Verrucomicrobiota bacterium | reverse complement strand
AGGAGTCCTCATCATCCGGTTCAATCGGTATCGGTGTTACCCAGTAGACCGGACGTCCGGCCTTCAGCGCCGGAAGCCACCGCATCAAGACCGCACGCCGCGCCATGGTCGGACCGCTTAGCTCAAATGCATCCCGGCCGTAGACGGTACGCAGTACGGCACCCACCCCCGGGATATCGGCAAAGACCAGCGCTTGTTCCGGCAACTGCGCATCAAGCCGGGCATATCCATCCCGTGTGCCGTAGAATTCACGGATGCCCGCCACCCGCATGAGCGGCTTGTACAGCCCTACGGCGACGAGTGCGAGGGCGACCAGAACCCAGAACCTGCGCGCCGGCGCGCGCAGCGGGATTCGTACCACCAGTCCGTGCAGGGCCATGATCACCCCGAGCACAAGCGCCGGAGCGACCACCGGTACAAACCGGCGGCACATCCACAGCATTTCGCGTTCGTGGTGCAACGCCCCGGTCAGGACCAGCCACACCGCCATCATCACCAGCACAGCCATCCGCCGCACGGGACGATCCTCCGGTGCGACCACCGATCCGGCGAGACCCAGCATGGCCAGTACCACCATCCCGCCACCGGCCACCGCCACCAGCACCACCAGGTTCCATGCCTCCGGTCCGACGGCCCACCGGATTACGGGATGCACCATCATGGCCAAGGGAACCAGATTCGCCTCGGCCAACCAAGGGCGGAACACGCCAAGCACGAACATGGCTCCCAACCACCCGCCGGCCACGGTCATTGCCTGCCGCCTCGACAACAACAACCAACCCGGCGACCACCACCGCACCCAACCGATCACCAGGGCCTGAACACCCAAACCGACGGCAGCCAGCACCAATCCGGCGAGGACAAGATGCCGTCGCGGGAAATAGGGACTCCCCATCCAACCCGCATGCGCCACGGCATGGACCGCCACGACAAGCATCGGCAGCAGCACCCAGCTCACGCGTTCACGCACCGACCGGTCGTGCCACCACGATGCCAGCAGCACCAAAAGCGGAGCCAGCACCAGCAAGGCGTCAAATCGAACCACCATGGCGAGGCCGAAGGCACAACCGGCCATCAACGCTTCGCCGCGTCCGCGACCCGCGGCCGACCAGCTCCGGTCCAGCAGGATCCATCCGCCCAGCATCAACACCTGCGCGAGCAGTTCCGCGGTGGGAAAGCGCGATTGCCAGATCATCACCGGCGATATCGCCAGCAGCGCCGCCGCAAGCACCCCCCACCCCGGCCCGTACCAGCGCCGAACCAGGATGAAGATAAGCAGGACCGCCACGCCAACCAACGGGATGTTCGCCGCCAACGCACCGTCCGCGCCCGCCAATCCAAACCACACCGCCACCCACACCGGAAAGCCATGGTAAAAGACCGGTACCACCTGACCCGCCGGATTCAGCACCATGCCCGAATAGGGTTGTATGTGCCATCCCGTCGAGGCGACCAACTCCTGAATGATGCGCGGCAAGCGGTGAAAAACCGGCAACTCAAAAGCCAATCCGCCTTCGCGCGCCAACACCGCACCGCTCTGGATGTAGATGGCGGGGTCCCACTGCAATTGCATGACATGACCCGGCGGCCAGGCGAAGACCATCGCGGCCACGGCGATGATCAGCGCGGCCGCACAGCTGACATCGAGCGCGCCATCGCCGGATCGCGGCATGGCCCACGCAGTCATCAGACCGACCAGCATGGCCACCGCAATCACCGGTCCGACTGCGAATACCCCCAGTGCGCCAGCCACCCACCCCGTCCACACCAGCGCCATGCCCGCCGCAGCCAGTCCCATCATGCCACGACCGATCATGCCGCCTCCGTCCTCGTCGTTTTCGTTCTCACCCCACGACCTTGCCCAACATCCGGACTGGAATCAACCGCTCTTGCGTGGTAGGTACGAAGCATGGAACGACTCTGGGCACCTTGGCGCATCGACTACATACGCGGCGAAAAAACCGGCGGCTGCTTTCTCTGCACCTACTTCGGCGGTAACCGCGATCAGGACAACCTTGTGCTGGCGCGCGGCCCCACCTGCGCGGTGGTCATAAACCGCTATCCCTACACCGGCGGGCACCTGATGGTGTGTCCGTACCGGCATGTCTCGGTCATGGCCGAATTGACCCCGGCGGAGATGCTGGAGTGCATGCGCTGGTCCGCCCTGGCCGTGGAAATCCTGAAGAAACACATCCGCCCCGACGGTTTCAATCTGGGCATCAACCTCGGCGATGCCGGTGGTGCCGGCCTCAAGGATCACCTGCACCTGCACGTCGTGCCCCGCTGGGTCGGCGACACCAACTTCACCAGTGTCATCGGCGATGTCCGGGTGATCCCGCAGGCGCTGGAGGGCCTGTGGCAGGAACTGCGACCCTCCTTCGCCGCCGCCGAAAAGGACTTCACCGCGTGACCGGGGCTGCCGCCAACCATCCGCGCGCGCGTTTGGTCGCGCTACTGCGGCGCGCCGGCCTGCTTGACCTGTTCGACCGGATGAAGTTTATCTGGTTGTGCCGGCAGTGGCGCGAGGCCAACGAGGTTTTCCGGAAAGCGCACCCGGACTTCCCGACGCCGCCACTCGCGCTGGCCTACGATGCCTATGCCCACATTGACCTGAAGTCGTACCATGATCTAGGCCTGAGCCATGCCCGTTTCATCGCGTCGCTGATCGCTCAGCATAGCGCGGTGACCAAGCCGAGGGTTCTCGAATGGGGGTGCGGTCCCGCCCGCGTGCTGCGCCACCTGCCGGGCCTGCTTCCCGCCGGCAGCGAGGTCCATGGGACAGACTACAACCCGGCCACCGTTGCCTGGTGCCAAGCTACGCTGCCGCATTTGCAGGTCGTGGCCAACCAACTCGAGCCCCCGCTGCCTTTTCCGGACGGGCAGTTCGATGCGGTCTATGTGTTGTCCGTCTTCACCCACCTGTCCGAAGCGATTCACCGGGCCTGGAGTGCGGAACTGGTGCGCCTCCTCAAGCCCGGCGGCATCCTGGTTGTCACCACGCACGGGGACCGCTACCGGCGCGCGGAACTGTTGCCCGCGGAACAGGCTGCGTACGACCGCGGGGAGTTGGTGGTGCGCGGCCAGGTGCAGGAAGGCAAGAAATGGTACGCCGCGTTCCACCCGCCGGTCTATGTCCGCACCACGCTCTTCCCCGGCCTCACCGAATGCGCCCACCACCCCTCCCCGCTCGCCAACAGCCTCGAGCAGGATGTGTGGGTGTTCAGGAAATAGGTTTCAAGTGTCGGGTGTCAGCGGTCAGTGCTCAGGATCGAAGCAGACAGCGGAACGGGAATCCTGAACACTGACACCTGAACACGTTCTTATCCGACGTCAACAATGCTCGGATCGTATTCCTTGGGCGGTACGAATCCGAGCAACGTCAGGCAGGTCGCGGCGAGGCTGCTGATGCCGAGGTTGGTGTGTTGCGCGAGGCGGACCTTGGACGATCCGCTCGGGTCCCAGATGTAGCAGGGAACCGGATTGAGCGAGTGGCTGGTCTTCGGCTTGGGATTCCCGTTGGCGTCGAGCACCAACTGGCCTTTTTTCACCTCGAACATCTCGTCGGCATTGCCGTGGTCAGCGGTGGCGATGAGGATGCCCCCGGCCTTGGCCACGGCTTTCATCAGACGGCCGATGGATAAATCGGTGGCTTCGACGGAGATCTCCACGGCCAGTGGATCGCCGGTGTGCCCGACCATGTCGCCGTTGGGGTAGTTGATGCGGATGAACTTGTGCTTGTTGTGCGCGATGGAGTCCAGCACGACATCGGTGATTTCCGCGGCCTTCATCCACGGACGTTCCTCGAACGGCACGCGGTCGGACTTGATTTCCACATAGTCCTCCATGCTCTCGCTGAACTTGCCGGAGCGGTTGCCGTTGAAGAAATAGGTGACGTGTCCGAACTTCTGCGTCTCGCTGACCGCAAGCAGGTTGATCCCGTTCTTGACCATGTATTCGCCGAGGGTGGCGTCGATGGCCGGCGGCGAGACGAGGTATTTCTTCGGGGTGTGGGTATCGCCGTCGTATTCCATCATCCCGGCGAACAGGACGTCCGGTTTCGGGCCGCGGTCGAACTTGGAGAATTCCTCGTGCTCGAAGGTGCGGCACATTTCCAGGGCGCGGTCACCGCGGAAATTGTACAGGATCACGCTGTCGTTTTTTTGCAAGGTGGCCAAGGGTTTGCCGTCGCGCTCGATGACGAACGGCGGGAGGTCCTGGTCGATGACCGACGGATTTTCGGCGCGGAACGTCTCCACCGCGGCGCGGGCGGACGGGAACAAACGCCCCTGCCCCTTGAAATGGGTCTCCCACCCCAGCTTGACCATGTTCCAGTCGGCTTCGTAGCGGTCCATGGTGATCTTCTGGCGGCCACCGCCCGAGGCGATCGCGTAGTCATGGCCGTCGGTGCTGAGTTCCTTGAGCACCTGTTCGATCTCCTCGAGGTACACCAGCGCCGAGGTCGGCGGGACATCGCGGCCGTCGAGCAGCGTGTGCAGACGCACCTTCTTTACCCCGCGGGCGCGGGCCTCCTTGACCATCGCGACCAGGTGGCGGATAT
>CALBHI010000272.1 GCA_937894535.1 uncultured Verrucomicrobiota bacterium | reverse complement strand
CGTCGCGGCCGGCCCGGCCGGGCACCTTCACCTCGAGGCCGTCCACGAACCGGAAGCGCCCGTCCGCGTAGAGCAGCATGCGCCCGTAGGTGAGGTCGAGATCCTTGCGCATCGCCTTGGCGAGCTGCGCGGTGCCGCCCACGCTCTCGGCGATGGCCTCCGGGTCGGTGCGTCCCGCGTCGCCGGCGGGCGCGCTCCGCGCCCGGGCGCGGATCACGGGCTATTACAACTGGGAGTGGATAACCGATTTCTACATCGATCTGTTTGAACGCTTGAAGCGCGGAGAGCCAGCCATCTCCTACGACGACTACCTCGCCGCGCGTCCTCCAACGACATGACATCCGTCACTTCATCCTTGGTGCGGTTTTCCCCGGCGACCTGGCGGCATCTCGGCCTCGCCTCGCTGTTGATCGGCTGCGTCTTCCTGCTGTTCCACTTCTTCGGCGTCACCGATGTCGGCTACGACATCAACGACACGACCCGTTCGGTGTTCGACTGGATGTATGCACGCTGGTACGTCGACCTGCTGCAGACCAAGTTCGCGCACAGCCACCTGGTTCCGTTGATCAGCGTGTGGCTGGTCTGGCGCGAACGCCGCGTCCTAGCCCGCCTGCCCAAGCGGATGTTCCTGCCCGGCCTCGCGCTGGTCCTGCTCGCGTTGGTCTTCCACTGGGCCGGCGCGAAGGCGCAACAGACGCGCCTCAGCATCCTCGGCCTGATGCTGTTGACCTGGGCGTTACCGTTGTTCATTTGCGGACCCGCGGTGGCGCGGCGGTTGCTGTTCCCCTGCGGCTTCCTGTTTTTCAGCCTGCCGCTGAATTTCTTCGATGCGGCGGCCTACCCGTTGCGGATCATCGCGGCCGCGCTGGCCGGCGGGATCAGCGCGGGGCTGGGCATCGACCTCGTGCGCTCCGGCGCGGTGCTGGCCTTGCCCGAACCGGTCAATGCGACGTTGTCGCTGGCCGACACCCGCAGCGGCATTTATGTGATTACGGCCGTGGTGGCGTGGTGCATCCTGGTCGCCCACCTCGCCCGCGTGTCATGGGTGCGCAAGGGCGTGCTCGCCGGACTTTCGCTACCCCTGATCATCGCCGCCAATGTCATGCGCGGGTTGATCGGGACCATTACCGGGGCGGTGGTAAGCGGCCCCGCCGCCGAGGCTGTCTATGCCGCGGTATCCGGCCCGGTGATCCTGCTGGTTGCCTTTGCCGTGCCGGCCGCGCTGGGTTGGCATTGGAGCCGGCGGAGCCCGCCGGTGTCGGTGACGGCTCCGGTTCAACCCGTGCCATGCACCGGATCGGACACCGCCATGGTCCTCGCCATCGCCGTGCTGCTCGCCGCCATCTGGTGGATCCCCACCAACCTCACCATCGTGCATGTCGATGAAGCCGGGGTGAACCTCGACCTGCCCGCGGAGATCGGCGACTGGAGCGGGGCCGTTGTTTTGTTCTGCCACAATCCGGCCGATGCCGGGGAGAAAATCGCGCCCGGACTGGCCCCGGGCGATGCCTGTCCCGATTGCGGCGAACCGTTGCAGGAGATGAGCACGGTCGAACGCGCCTTGCTGCCGCCCGATACCACGGTGCGCAAGAACCGCTACGTCCTTGAAAATGGCGTGCCGGTTTACCTGTCCATTGTGTTAAGCGGCAAGGACCGCTCGAGCATTCACCGCCCCGAGGTGTGCCTCGTCGGACCCAACAGCCAGATCGCCCACCGCTTTGTGCACCGCGTTCCCCTGCAGGGTGGCGGTTGGCTCGACGTGAAAGTACTGGAGATGCTGCTGACCTACCGCACCCGTGGCGGCGAGGTCCGCACCGCCACCTCCTACTACGCCTATTGGTTCGCCGGCATCGGCCAGGAGACGCCCTCCCACTACGAACGCATGTGGTGGATGGCGCGCGACCGCCTGTTCCGCAACCGCAGCCACCGCTGGGCCTACATTTCCCTCGCCGGCCACCGCCCCCCCGAAGGCCGCGCCTACCTCGCCGAGGTGGACGCCTTCCTCGCCGCCGCCCACCCCGCGCTGATCCAGCCGCGGTAACCCCGGGCCACCCAACGTCCCCGCATCCGTGTCCACGGCCGCCCCCATTACGCCATGGGGGACGGTGAAGCATGCACAGGATGACGCGAGAAATGTTGTGGAAAACGATCGGATGATGTCCCCCGTCTTTATCGGCGAGCGAAGCGATGTTTACCCGCCGGAGGAGGGCCGCTGCGCTTGGGGATTGAATCCCCTGCGAATCAATGCCACGGTAGGGGAATGCCCGTGGAACGTTCAACCCCCGCCGCCTCCGAGCACGTCGCCGCGCCTCTGCTCCAGCAGCAGGCCTCGATGGCCTTTTCGTACCGCTACGGGGTAAACGGCCTGGTCATGGGCCTTGGTGAAGCCGTGGTCATCACCAGCTCGCTCTTCATCGGCGGCGTGATCCGCTACGTGCTGAAGGGCGACCCGATGATCTCATCGTGGATGCTGTACCTGGTGGTGGCCTGGCTGCTCGGCTCGTTCACGATGAAACTGCTGCCCGGCTGGGGCCTCGGGCCGGTCGAGGAATTGCGGCGCACCGTCATGCTGCTGGTCGGGGTGTTCGCCGGCACCACCGCGATGTTGTTCTGGGGCAAGGCCGCCCACGAGACCAGCCGCTTCACCCTCACCCTCGGTTTCCTGATCTCGCTGGTCTCGGTGCCGCTGGTCCGCATCCAGATGAAGCGGTT
>CALBHI010000271.1 GCA_937894535.1 uncultured Verrucomicrobiota bacterium | reverse complement strand
TCACTTGGTTGCGGAAGATGGCTACATCGCCTGCAGCCATCAGAACCCCAAAAAACAGCCGCCTCGCTTGAGCGCGCCGGGCTTTTGGTTTCTCCGTGTCCTCCGTGTTCTCTAGCCCGCCGGAGGCGGGCGGGTGGTAAATCCGCTTCGGCGCTGATTACACGCCGGTGAATTTTCCGTCTTTCTGGAAGACTTTTCCATCGACGTAGATCGCGCCGCCTTTGCGCAGGTCCTTGATCATGTCCCAGTGCAGCGCGGATTTATTTACGCCGCCGGTTTCGGGATAGGACTCGCCGAGGGCGAGGTGCACGGTGCCGCCGATCTTTTCGTCGAACAGGATGTTCTTGATGAACTGCTGGATGCCGAAGTTCGTGCCGATGCCGAGTTCGCCGAGGCGTCGTGCGCCGGGATCCATGTCGAGCATGGCGAGGAAATACGTTTCGTTCTTGGTCGCGCCGGCATCGACCACCTGGCCGTTGCGGAACACCAGACGGATGCCGTCGATCTCGCGGCCGCCTTCGCACACCGGGAAATCGTAGGCGATGTGGCCTTCGACCGATTCCTCCACCGGGCCGGTGAAGATCTCGCCGCTGGGCACGTTGTGGGTGGCCACGGAACTGATGAATGTGCGTTTTTTCACCGACATGCGCAGGTCGGTGTCGGGACCGACGATGCGGATTTCATCGGCGTTCTTCAGGCGGGCGATCAGTTTCTGGTGGAACGTCTCCAGTTTGTTCCATTCGGCCACGGGGTCCTTGCGGTCGAGGAAATTCGCCTTGATCACGAACGTCTCGAAATCGCGCAGGCTCATCTCCGCATCCTGCGCATAGGCCTCGGTGGGGAACAGGGTCAGCGACCATTTCTTCGCGAGCAGGATGCGGCGAACCGCGCGGCGGGCTTTGGCGATTCGGGTCTGGCGCGAGGGATCGATGGCGGAGAGGGCTCGCGTGTTCGTGCTTGCCATCACGCGGATCGAACCGTGCATGGCCTTGGCCAGCGCGGTTTCAAACGGCGGCACCTGGTCGAGGTGGTGGTCGTGGGCCAGTTCGAAAAACGCCTGCACGGCGGAACCGGGGGTCATGCGGAGCAGCGGAAAGGCCCCGGCGCGCAGTAGTTCCTCGTAGACGGCGGCGAGCAGCGGTTCGGCCGCGGACGGGCCGTCCACGGCGATGGTTTCCCCCTTTTGGGCGGTGATGGAATACCCGACGAGCAGGCGGGCGAATTTCGCGACGAATGATGCATCCATGTTCGGTCTCCGTGGCAGGGACAGGGTGTTCTGTGCCCCACACGGTACCGGGGCGGGGAGGCCAGGTCAAAAATTTTTACCAAACCACCCCCTGTTGCCGTCACGGGAGTTATGCGCACCGTTAACAGGTTATTAACAAATCGGTTGGTAAAACGTCGGTAAAACGGTGGTGGTAACGACGAGAAATGGGCCTTGTTAAACCGCCGTTTTACCAAGTCGCGGGTTGACGCGTAACCTGTTGCGGGAGATGTACTAGTAAAAACGTAAAAATTTTCGGTACTTGGGTGTTGACCTTGGTGGGGCTTGGTGGCACAAAGTGGGGGTGAGGTCACCGACGTGGAGAAGAAGGACATAACGATGGGGCTACCGGGGGGCATGGGCGCGAAAAACGCCTTTGTTGACTCGTACACCCACGGGTTGGACGCGAAGAAGCGGCTGACCATTCCCACGGAGTGGCGGAAGCTGGTGGGCGAGCCCGAAATGTTGTTTGTGATGCCGAGTGCGATTGAGCGGTGCTTGAGCGTGTATCCGTCGCGGGAGATTGACCGCCGGTTTGCCAAGTTGTCGGAGCTGGCGGAGACGGATTCGACGTTGCAGGACCAGATGCGGGAGATTTCGGCGAACGCGAACTACCTGCCGTGGGATGCCCAGGGTCGGATCCGCATCAAGGATTCGTTGTTGGAGTATGCGGGCTTGCAGTCGGACGTGGTGTTGGTGGGTGTGTTTTCACGGTTTGAATTATGGAGTCCTGAAGCATGGAAACTCAAACAGCCGGTTATCGATCAGAGCAAGATTCTGGCCGCGGCCAGGGCGGTGGGATTATGAGCCGTTTTCTGATGAACCGCGGTTCGGGTGGCACGGGCGCGATCCGGGTGGCGGGCAGCCGCCGCGGCGCGGTGGTCGCCGACCAGCCGGAGCTGTGGGCGGACGAGCGGGAGCGCGCGGTCGAGACCGTCGTGGATGAATCACCCGTGGCGGTGGCCCCGGCAGCCGTGGCGGTGCGGGTAGCCGCTCCGGTGCGCGGTGCGGTGGTGGCCCGGCGTGAGGTGGTGCCGGCACCGGTGGCGATGCGCGGGGTTCCGGTCCAGGCGATTGCGCGCTTTTTGAATGTAAACGGAGCGATCGAGGGCATGAAGCCTTCCGGCATGCGGTTTGACCTGCCGGGTCGCGGCTTGTCCCGGACGCTCCGGCTTTGGCGGGGATCGAACGAGGCGGCAACGTACCACAACGCGCCGATGTAGCGGCGCAGAGGAACGACGGGCACGTGGACAACGCGACACTCCATCAGCCGGTCATGAAAGACGAAACGATGACCCTGCTGGCCGTAAAGGCCGGCGGGCGGTACATCGACGGCACGTTGGGGTTGGGGGGGCACAGCGAGGCGTTGCTTGAGGGCTCGTCGCCGGATGGCCGGGTGCTCGGGGTGGACCGGGATCCCGACGCGTTGCGACGCGCGGAGGAGCGGTTGCGGGGGTACGGGGGGCGCTTTTCATCCATCCACGGCAATTATGCCGACCTGCCGTCGCTGGTGGCTGATCCGGGGTTTGATGCGGTGGACGGCATCCTGCTGGATCTGGGGGTTTCCTCGATGCAGTTGGACGACGCGGCACGCGGGTTCAGTTTCCTGCGTGACGGACCGTTGGACATGCGGATGGATCCGGGGCAGGGCGTATCGGCGGCCGATCTGGTGAACTGGCTTTCGGAGCGGTCGCTGGCCGACACGATCTACCAGTACGGCGAGGAACCGGCGTCGCGCCGGATCGCCGCGGCGATCGTGCGGGCGCGGGCGGTGGAGCCGATCACCACCACGGCGCGGTTGGCGGAGATCGTCAGCGCGGCGGTGGGTGGGCGGCACGGCAAGACGCATCCGGCGACGCGCACCTTCCAGGCGTTGCGGATGGCGGTGAACGAGGAGATCGAGGGGTTGCGGCGCGGACTCGACGGGGCGTTGTCGATGCTGCGCAAGGGGGGGCGGTTGGCGGTGATTTCGTTTGACAGCCTGGAAGACCGCGAGGTGAAACAATGTTTTCGGGAGCATGCGGCGCGAGAGGAATCGGTGCCGCAGGGTGGGGGCAGGCAGGCGGGGCGGTCCCCGCTGGTGACGTGGGTGAACAAGAAGGCGGTGAC
>CALBHI010000270.1 GCA_937894535.1 uncultured Verrucomicrobiota bacterium | reverse complement strand
GATGCCGGCCCGATTTTATTGCTGGCGGCGGAGGCGCGGATGATGCAGCGGGAGTGGACGGCGGCGGAGGTGGTGATCGACCGGCTCGAGGCGTTGCCGGTGAACGACATCACCCGCGGTCATGCTTATGTGCTGCGGGCGCGGATTGCCTGCGAGCGGAAGGATGCCGGACGGGCCGAGGGCTTTCTGCAGCGGGCGCGTGGGTATCTGGGCAAACAGAAGGATCCCGGCTTGGCGGCGGCGGTGTCGGAGGTCGCGGCGGAAATCGCCCAGCTCAACCAGGCGTGGAAGGATGCGGCGGTGGCGTACGATCGGCAGGCCGCGTGGCTGCAGCGGGCCGGACGGGCCCGGGAGATGGCCGAGGCGCTGGAGCGGGCCGGGCGGAACTACCTGGTGGCCGGTGACGGTACCCTGGCGGCGGATCGGTTTTACCGGTCGGCGCGAAGCCTGATGGCGCAGGGACATTTTCTCGATGCCTTGCGGGTGGTGGAGCAGGCGGTGCAGGCGGCACCGCCGGAGGGGGCGGACGATGTCGGGGCGGCCATCGCCCGGTTGTTTGATGAGATTCGGCGTGAAGTGGAGAAGGCCAGCCGGGTTGGCGTAACGCGGCCCTGACCGACCGGGTGTCACTTGGTGGTTGATAAATGCTTCGCACTTTTTGAATATGCACGCGGTAGCGGCGTCCAAAAGGCAAAGCGTAGAAACGGAAAACAGTCATGAAGTTCAAACATGCAGTCGTGGCGGGTTGGATCGGGCTGATGGCGGTGGCGGCCCAGGCGGCGCCGACCATGATGAGCCTGCAAGTGCAAAGCAGCCCGTTGCGGGCCACGCCGAGTCCGCTGGGCCGGGTGGTCGCGACCATTCAATACGGCGACCGGGTGGAGGTCGTGGCCCGGCAGACCGGGTGGATGCAGGTCAAGTCACCGGCGGGGCAGGTGGGCTGGGTCAACGAATCGGCGCTGACCCGCAACCGGATCGTATTGAAAGCCGGGGCGGACGATGTCAGCCGCACCGCGTCGGGAGAGGAGCTTGCACTGGCCGGCAAGGGATTCAATTCGCAGGTCGAAGCGGACTTCAAGGCCAAGAACCAGAACATCGATTTTACCTGGATCGACCGGATGGAGGCCATCGTGGTCAGTGATCCGGAGGTTGTCGTGTTCCTCAAGGAAGGCGGATTGAATTGATGAAGCCGGTTTATCGTTGGATGTTGGGACTGGCGGCCCTGACGGGTCTGGCCTTCGTGTCGGGCTGTGCTTCGATCGCCAAGGTGGGGGCGGCGGTCGGGGAGGCGACGGGAACGTTGACTCCGCAACAGGCCGAGTCGCTGGTCAAGAGCGCCGAGGCGGTTGAGAAGACCTTCAAGGACATCACGCCCGAGCAGGAGTACTACATTGGCCGTTCGGTCGGGGCGACGATCATCAGCACCTACAAGGTATACGACAACGACGAGGCGACGCGGTATCTCAACGTGTTGGGCCAGTCGGTCGCGCGGTTTTCCGACATGCCGAACACCTTCAGGGGGTACCGGTACCTGATCCTCGACACCGACGAGATCAATGCGTTTGCCGCGCCGGGCGGGTTCATCTTCATCTCGCGGGGCATGATCCGGTTGTGCACCACCGAGGACGACCTGGCCGCGGTGATCGCGCACGAGGTCGGCCATGTGCAGTTGCGCCATGCGGTCAAGGCGATCAAGTCGAGCCGGTTGACCTCGGCCCTGACCACGCTGGCCGTCGAGGGCACGAAGAGTTTGGGTGGCGAGCAGCTCGCCCAGTTGACCACGGCCTTTGAAGGCAGCATCACCGACATCACCGCCACGATGATGAACAGCGGTTATGCGCGCGGGCAGGAACGCGAGGCGGACCGGGCGGCCATCACCATCCTGCAGCGCATGGGGTATCGCCAGGGGGCGCTGGTCGATGTGCTGGGGCGGATGGGCAAGGCGTTGCAAACCGACCAGCGAGGCTTCGGTTCGACACATCCGCCGGCGGATTCCCGCATCAAGGAATTGCTGCCGATCATCGACGACACCAAGACCCCGGTGCCGACCGCCGCCCGCAAGAAGCGGTTTGACCGTCTGCTCCAGGGCATCTGAGCGGACCATCCGTGAAATCCCTCCTCGCGAAACCCTGGATCCAGGCCGCGCTGATCGGTCTGGTCAGTACGCTGGTCGCGCTCCTGTTGTGGTTTTCCGGCAAGTTGCAGGGCTGGGAAAACACCACCTGGGCGTGGCGGGTAACCCACTTCGCCCAACCCAGCGCGGCCACCGACGACATCAAGGTGATCCTGCTCGACCAGTCCAGCCTCGACTGGGCGGCCAACGAGATGGGCCTGCCGTGGCCGTGGATGCGCGAGACCTACGCCGCGATGCTGGATTTCTGCCGGCGCGGCGGGGCCAAGGTCATTGCCTTCGATGTGCTGTTCACCGAGCCGTCGGCCTACATGGTGTCGGATGACGTCCTGTTCGGCGAACACATCGGCCTCGCCTCCAACTTCGTCACCGCGGTGTTCCTCGGCCAGACCGCCGGGCAGACCTCCAACTGGCCGGCCTTCCTGCCGCCCTCGCCGGTGACGGTGGCGGGGTGGGAGGGGTGGCTGACCACCGCGCCGGAGGCGCGTGTGGTCGAGCCGAGGGCCTCGTTCCCCGTTCCGGAAATCGCTTCGCCCTCCGCGATGATGGTCAGCGTCCGCGAGGAACTCGACGGGGACAACACGTTCCGCCGCGCCGCGCCGCTCCGCGTCTTCGACGGGCAGTTCGTGCCGATGCTCGGTCTCGGCGCCTACCTGGTCGCGGATCGTCCGCGTCCCTATGCCATGGACATCGCTCCCGGTGCGTTGCGGGTCGGCGACAAGACGATCCCGATCGATGAACGCGGTCGCGTCCTGTTGAAGTTCCGCGGTCCCTCCGGCACCCACGAAACACTCAGCGCCAAGGCGGTGTTGCAGTCCGAACTGCGCATCCAGGAAGGCGGCCAGCCGGTGATCGACCCCGAGGAACTGCGCGGCAAGTACATCCTGTTCGGGTTCAGTGCGCCCGGCCTGAAGGATCTGAAGTCGGTCCCGCTGGCCGGCGATTATCCCGGCGTCGAGGTGCATGCGACTTTTCTGGACAACCTGCTGGCCCAGGATTTCATGCGCGACGCCCCGCGTGGCCTGGTCATCCTGTTCGCCCTCGGCCTCAGCATCGTCGCCGCGCTGTTGATCGTTCGCTGCCGCACGGTGGTCGAGAGTGTGGCCTGGGCAACCGGGTTCATCCTGCTGCCCTATGCGGCCGGGTACGCCGCTTATCCGCTCGATTTCTGGTGGCCCATCCAGATGCCGGCGTTGGCGGTGCTGATGGCGATCGGACTCGCTGAGATTGTCAACTATGCGACCGAAGGCCGCCAGAAACGGTTCATCAAGAGTGCCTTCAAGCAGTACCTGAGCAGCGATGTCATCGAGCAGATTCTCGTGGATCCCTCCCAGCTCAAACTCGGCGGGGAAAAACGCGAGCTGTCGATCTTCTTCTCCGATCTGCAAGGGTTCTCGGCCATTTCGGAAAAACTCGGGCCGGTGGCCCTGACCGCGTTGCTCAACGATTATTTGACGGACATGAGCGACATCATCATGGAGGAGGGGGGCACGGTGGACAAATACGAGGGCGATGCGATCATCGCCTTCTGGAATGCCCCGATGCACCAGGCCGACCACGCGGTGCGCGCATGCCGGGCCGCCCTGCGGTGCCAGCGCAAACTGGCCGAACGGCGCAAGGAGTTTTTCGACCGCACCGGCGTCGATTTGTACATGCGGATCGGTATCCACACCGGCGAGGTCGTGGTCGGCAACATGGGTTCCAACAACCGCTTCAACTACACGGTGCTGGGCGATGCGGCGAACCTGGCCTCTCGCCTCGAAGGCGCCAACAAGCAGTTCGGCACGTACCTGATGGTGTCCGAGGTTACCTGGTCGCAAGCGGAGGCCGGATTTTCCGCCCGCGAAATCGGGTCGATCATGGTGGTCGGCCGGAAAGCGCCGGTTCGCGTCTTCGATGTGTTGGGTCTGGCCGACGAGGAAAAACCAGCCTGGTTGGAAGACTGGCGCGCGGCGATGTTGGCTTGCCGGGCCAAACGCTGGAGCGAGGCACGTGACCTGTTCGCCCGGTTCGGCGACGATCCGTTGGCCCGCAAATACCGGGACCACCTGGACCGGCTGGTCCGCGGCGAGCTTGGCGACTGGGATGGCATCTGGAAGCTTACGGAAAAGTGACACCATGAAACTGGTTTTTGGCGGAGTGCGAGGATCGTGTCCGGTGGCCCAGCCGGACTGCATGACGTACGGGGGCGAAACCACCTCGATCCTGATCGAGGGGGCGCAGGGTGAGCGGATCCTGGTGGATGGCGGTACGGGGGTGCGCACGTTGGGTAAACGGCTTCTCCAGTCGTCCGGTGCGCCCAACGCCTGGATGTTCATCACGCATTACCATCTCGACCATGTCTCCGGGCTGCCGATGTTGCCCATCCTCTACCGACCCGACTGGCGGCTGACCATCGCCGCGCCCGACCACCATCCGGTGCATTTCCGTGAAATCATGGCGCGGATTTTCGACGTTCCGCTCTGGCCGTTGCAGGTCGAGGATCTCAAGGCCACCATCGAATACGAATTGCTCGACGGCATCACCGCGGCCACACCGTACGTATGCGGTGGTATCGAGGTGTCCTGGTGTCCGCTGCACCATCCCGGCGGCTGCACCGCCTATCGGTTCGACGAGCCGGCCACCGGAGCCTCGGTGGTGATCGCCACCGATGTCGAATGGACCTTGTCCACTCCCGGGGAGCGCGGTTACCTCGAACAGTTGCTGACGTTTCCTTCGCCCGCGCGGTTGCTGGTCATGGATGGCCAGTACGATGACCGGGAACTTGCCGGCTTCCGCGGATGGGGCCATAGTTCCTGGCAGGAAGCCATATCGGTGGCGTCCCGCGGCCGGGTCAAGCGGCTGCTCCTGACCCATCACGATCCGGCCTCCCACGATACCCTGCTGGATGAACGACGCCGGTTGATTCGCGCGCAGGCGGCTTGGGTCGATTTGGCCCGCCAGGGCATGGAAGTCGACGTGCTCGGCGAGGTTGCTGCCCAGCAATGAACCGGCCGGTCAGATGCCTCCTCGTCCAGTTGGGCCTGGCCGGTGCCGCCCTGACCGGGTGTTCCCCCAAACCGGTTGAGGTTCATTCCATGGCCTCCTTGCAGAGGGCGTTACCGGGTCGCGGGTGGTTGGACATGACCTACCATCCGGTCGATGTTTCCAGCTTGGCCGAGGCGGGCATCACGACGGCTGGGCTGATCCGGTCCGGCCCATACCGGATGGAAGTGTACGAGGTTGGCCGTCATGAGGCGGTGATGCGGGTAGCCGAGTTGCTGGCCGCGACCGGCGACGTGGTTTTTACCGGCGGGTTGCTTGTGGTTCTTGTACCGGCCGGTCCGGATGCCGCGGATGTTACCGCACGTTTGGTGGAGCTTGGGCTTCGCCGGCACGGCCCGGATCGGGCGCCGGCTGGTCGCTGAAACGAACAACGCGCGGAACCGGGTGGGCTCCGCGCGTTGACACGCACCTGCGTTGGGCAGGCGATCAGGTGCCCAGGTAAGGGTTGTTTTCCGAGCGCTCGAACGGCAGCAGTTCGCCGCCGATCACCGAGGCGCCGCCGTCCACATAGAGCACCTGGCCGGTGATTTTCTTCGAGTAGGGGCCAAGCAGGAACAACACGGCATGGGCGACTTCGTCCTTATCGTTGATGGTGTCCCAGGGCAAGGCACTCTGCTTGTTCCAGGTCTGCGACAGTTCGGCAAACCCGGGAATCGAGCTGGCCGCCTTGGTGGTCAGCGGGCCGGCGGACACGGCGTTCACACGGATCAGGTCCTTGCCATGGCGGCGGGCCAGGCCGCGGGTCAGGGCTTCCAGCGCCGCCTTGTTCACGCCCATCCAGTTGTAGTAGGCGAACGCCTTGGCCGCCTCGAAGGTCAGGGTTACGATCGATCCGCCCTTCTTCATGTACGGATAGGCGTGGCGGGCGACGGTGGCCAGCGAAACGCAGCTGATGTGGAACGAGGTCTTCAGGTCCTCGATCGCGTCGGTGTGGAACTCCTGGCCGAGCGCGGTTTTCGGGTTGGCGTAGCCGATCGAGTGGACGACGCCGGCCACCGGGCCGATCTTGGCGAACAGGTCGCGCACTTCCTCTTCCTTCGTCACATCGCAGTATTCGATGCGGAGGTTTTCCGCCTCGCCGGCCTGCAGCTTCTTGCTGCGGTCAAAGAAGATGGACTTCAGGCGTTCATTCTGGGCGGTGAAGATCACATTGCCGCCGAGTTTCTTGATGTCGCGGCCGACCGAATAGGCGATCGAATCGGGGTCCAGCAACCCCATCACCACGTATGTTGCACCTTGTTCAATCATGGCATTCCTCTCTTGGTTTCCATTTAACGGGCGCTAGAATAGGGAAAGCTCCCGCCGATGGCAATGTCCGTGTTTCCGGTGGCCATGGCGCGGGGGGGCGGGAGAATCCGACATGAAAAGCGCGTATGAATTGGCGATGGAGCGGCTGAACCAGCAGCACGGAAAAGTGTCTGCCCTGAACGAGGCCCAGAAAAAGGCGCTGGCCGAGATCGACCGGCGGGCCACCGCGAAAAAGGCTGAAACCGAGATCATCTACCGGGACCGGCTGGCCGCGGCGCGGGCCCGGGGCGACCTCGCCACGATGGCTGCCGACGAAGAGGCGCTGCGGGCGGAGCTGGTGCGCATCCGCGACCGTGCCGAAGACGAGAAGGAGGCGGTGCGCCGCGACCCGCGCCTCGCCTGAAAAAAACCGGCCCGCCGGTGCAAATAATGATTGTACTGCGGTCTCGCTGATTTATGCTCCGCCTCCATATCGACTCGGCTCAGGTTTCACGGTGGAAACAGGGCCGGACCGAAGAGGAACCAAACACATAAGATGAAGCAGGAAGCGTTGTCGCGGTGGACGTCCGAAAACTCGGCGGAAGTGTACGGGATTCGGAACTGGGGTGCGGGCTACTTTGATGTTTCTGACAAGGGTGACTTGCTGGTCCGGCCGCATGGCAACGGCAGCACCGACACGGTCAGCATGATGGAGATCGTGGAAGGCCTGCGCGCCCGCGGTATCGGCATGCCGGTGCTGCTGCGTTTTGGCGATATCCTCGCGTCGCGTATTGCCGCGATCAACTCCAGTTTTCGCAAGGCCATTACCGAGGCCAACTACCAGGGCCGTTTCCGCGGCGTGTATCCGATCAAGGTCAACCAGCAGCAGCAGGTCATCGAGGACATTGTGGCCTGCGGCCGCGCGTGGAACCACGGCCTCGAATGCGGCTCCAAGGCCGAACTGATCACCGCGCTGGCCTACTGCAACAACCCCGAGGCACTGGTCGTCTGCAACGGTTACAAGGACGAGGAATTCATCGACCTCGCCCTCTACGCCCTGAAGATGGGCATGCAGACGATCATGGTCATCGAGATGCCGAGCGAATTGCCGATGATCCTCGAACGCGGACGCCAACTCGGCGTCAAGCCGCGAATCGGGGTGCGCGCCAAGCTGGCCGCCAAGGGCGGCGGCCACTGGAACGAATCGGGCGGCGACCGCAGCCAGTTCGGCCTGAATGCCTCGCAGATCATCGACCTGGTCGACTACCTGCGCCAGCACGACGCACTCGACAGCCTGGAAATGCTGCACTACCACCTCGGTTCGCAGATCCCGAACATCCGGGCCGTGCGCACCGGGGCGATCGAGGCCGCGCGCATGTACGTGAACCTGGTGCAGGAAGGCGCACGCATGGGCCTGATGAATGTCGGCGGCGGATTGGCCGTGGACTACGATGGCTCGCACTCGAACTTCGCCAGCAGCGCAAACTACAAGATCGACGAGTATGCGGCCGACATCATCGAGACCATCCAGCAGATCGCCGATGCCGCCGGGGTGACCCATCCGGACATCGTCAGCGAGTCCGGCCGCGCCACCGTGGCCCACCATTCCGTGCTGCTGTTCGATGTGTTTGACGTCAGCCGGATGAGCCTGCCCAACGACGTGGAGATCACCGTTCCCGAGGATGCGAACGAGAACCTGAAGCGGTTGCGCGAGGTGCGCGATTCCCTGAACGGCAAGAACGTCCAGGAGTGTTACCACGATGCGGTGTTCCACCGTGACGAAGTGCGCTCGCTGTTCAACCAGGGGTCGGCCTCGCTGCGCGACCGCGCGCTGGCCGAGCGGATCTTCTGGCAGATCATTCTGAAGATCGCCGAGGAAATCCGCGAGCGCAAGTACGTGCCGGACGAACTCCAGGACATCGAGTCGGTCATCGCCGACGTCTATTTCGGCAATTTCAGCGTGTTCCAGTCGTTGCCGGACTCGTGGGCGATCGAGCAGTTGTTCCCGATCATCCCGATCCACCGCCTGAACGAGATGCCGAACCGCAAGGCGGTGCTGGCCGACATCACCTGCGACTGCGACGGCAAGATCGACCGGTTCATCGACCTGCACGATGTCCGCCGCACCCTGCCGTTGCATGACCTGAACGGCAAGGATTACATCCTCGGCGTGTTCCTCGTCGGCGCCTACCAGGAGACGTTGGGCGACCTGCACAACCTGCTGGGCGATACCAACGTGGTGAGCGTCCGGTTGGGCTCCAACGGGCAGCCCGAGTATGTGCGCGAAATCGCCGGCGACACCGTGGCCGACGTGCTCTCGTACGTTGAATACGACCCGAACGACATGATCCACCAGATGCGCACCATCGCCGAGCAGGCGGTCCGCAGCGGACGGATCACCCCGCAGGAGCGCCGCGAGATCATGGCCGCCTACGAAACCGGCCTGCGCGGGTACACGTACTTCGAGAAATAACGCGGTCCAAGGTCTGGACAACCGGGTTTGCCGGTTGTCCAATCCTTGGAACATGACGGGTGGAGCGGCTTGACCTCAAGCCGCTCTTTTTTTACTCCGAATTCCGATGTTGGAACCGCGGATATCGCGGATGCACGCGGATGGCATTCTCCTGCAATCAGACAGGACAAGGCTGACGTCCTGACGCGTCTACGGTTCACCAACGACGGTTGTCTTTTTTATCCAGACGGCGGGGGGCGCCAAACCGGCATCCGTGCGCCGCCGAAGCGGACACACGGACGCCTTCGGGGGAAATCACGGGGTGATCAGCACGTCGATCTTGTAGAACCGGTTGGTGACCTGGTTCGGGTGCGGGGTGGTGCCGCTGCCGTTGTCGGTCCAGCCCACGGTGCCGCCGGTCCCGTTGATAGGGGTGGAGACGGGTTGCCAGTTGGTGCTCATGACCGAGTGGTTGGCGTACCAGATGCGGTATTGGCGCTGGGTCTCGGTGGGGATCCACAGGGTGATCCCGGTGCTGCCCGAGGTCTGGGCTACCGCGAAGAAATCGTTGCCGTCGTTCGGGTTGGTGCCGGCGATGTATTCCGACCAGTTGTTCACGCCGTCGCCATCGCTATCCACCATGGCCTGGGCATTGGTGTTGCCACCGAAGTACTGCAACTCCCACCAGTCGGGCAGGCCATCGCCGTCGGTATCGGCGATGCCGCCGCTCGACGTGGTGAAGCCGATGGTGAACGAGAACTGGGTGGTGCCGAACAGTTCCACCTGGTGGACCTGGGCCTGGTTGCGCCGTTTGATTGTTTTGAAGTCCACCCCGGCGCCCGGGTTGTCGTCCACCGCATCCGGGTTGATCGACGCGCCTGCGTAGCCGATCACCGCTCCGACGGTGGCGCCCGATCCCTGGTTCAGCAAGGTGACCTGGTTGCCCGCAAGTTGTTCCTCGCTGAGGTTGTCCTGGCCGTTCATCAGCAGGTCGTACAAGTTCGGCGAGAGGCCGTTACGGACGTACAGGGTGCCGCCGTTGAGGGTCGGATCCACGGTGTAGTTGACCTGGAACGTGCTCTGTCCCTGGCCGAGGGTGACGGTCTTCTGGATCTTGCCGTCGCCCGAGGTGATGCGCCAACCGTTGGTCCAGTTCGTGAAGGTGTAGAGGTTGTTCACGTAGGTGTCGGTACCCGCCCACCAATCCTTCAGGGCGGAGGTGCGGTAGGCCACGACCGAGCCGTTGGTTTCGACATTGTACGAGCCTTCGTTCTCGGTCCAGCTACCGGCATTCGCCACCGTGTTGCCGATCATCTGGTACACGTGGCCGTTGGCGGGATCACGCACCCAGGCACCGACCATACGGCCGCCGCTGCGTTCGAGGATGGCGAACAGGCGCTGGTTGTAGAGCAGGTATTCGTTTTCGCCGTCGAGATCGACGTCGAAGAGCTCGGTTGCGCTGTTGGTCAGGCCGGCCGCGGCGCTTAGCCAGGTGTCGATGCGCTTGTAGATCGCGGCCTGGCGGGTCTGGGTCTGGGCGATGCCGGCAAAGGCCGCGACGGTGTTCGAACTGGTGTCGGGGTTGATGTATTCGCCGTTGCTGAACTTGCGCAGGTCGATCGACGGCTGGTTGTGGAAGGCGGTCTGGAACACCGAGGCGTGCATCGTGCTACGGGCAAGTTTCGCCAGGTTGGTGTTGGCGATGCCGAGCACGCGGTCCCAGCTGCTGCTGACCAGGCCACCGGTGAAGAGCATGCCGTAGGGCTGGGGAACGGGGACGCCGGGGCGGATCTCGAAGATCTTGTTGAGCAGGCCTTCCTCCCTGGCCGCGCCGATGTACCACTGGTCGTAATTGCCCTGGGTCGCGTAGTTGATGTAGTTGTGCGACTTCTTGGGCTGGCCGGTGATGCTGGGGCGTGGCTGGTAGAACCAGGCGTCGCCCTGGCCGTCGCCGGTCAGGTCCACCTGGTTGTTCAGGATATCCTCGAGCTTCACGGTGTGGATCCACGGGCGGTTGGCGATCCACTGGAGGTTGATGTCGTACTGGTCGGCATTGCGGTTATTGGCGAAGTCTTCCCAGTTGGCGAAGATGGTGATGACCTGGTCCCAGGCGCCGCGGGCCTTGCGGTTGAACAGGCTGCGCAGGGAGAGGTTCAAGCCGCCGTCGAGGTTCTGGAAGCGGAAGTCGCTGGCGGTATTGTTGATCGGGAAGGTCATGACCCCCTCGATCTCGTTCATCTGGTAACCGCGGGTGCCAAGGGCCTCGCTGCGGCCGAACCAGGTGTGCAGGTGTTCCATCTGGTCGATGATGGTGGCGCGGAAACCGGCAGCCTTGATCTTCTCGAACACATCCTTGTCGAGCAGGCGCTCGGGGGTCCAGAAGACCCGGTTGGAGGTCATGGGAACCTGGTAGAAGTTCTCGAGGAACTCGGAGGCCAGGCGGATGTTGTCCACGTTAAAGGCCGTGGTGAAGTACGGCATCATGTGGTCGGAGAAGGTCGAGGCGAGCAGGGCGATCTGGTTGGTCTGCGCCATGGTGCGGATGCGCGCGTTCAGGCCGGGGCCGTTCAGCCACGGTTGGTTGGCGGCCGGATCGACCTTGGCCCACTGGATCGCCGAGGCGAGGGTGGGGGTGATGTGCAGGTTCAGGGGTTTGCCGAGCAACGAGTGGGTATCGAGCACGCGGTAGTAACCGGCGCCCGCGCCGTTGTTGATCAAGCCGTGCATGACGCTGCCGGGTTGGATCGCCTGATTGCCGTGGACGACCATGGCGAGTTTGCTGCGACCGCCGCGCGAGGTGCCGGGGATCCAGTTGCGCAGCAGTGAATTTTCGCCGCGCAGGCCGGCCTGGGCCTCGGAGAAGTCCTCGGCGATGTAGTCGTTCCAGATGGTGTCGCGGATATCGCTGCGGCCACCGAGGTCGCCGGCGCCGGGTTTGCCGTCGACGCAACTGTTGCAGGTGCCCTCCTTGGTGGTGAAGACCTGGAAGTTCAGCGTATTCGGGTTGCCGTTCCAGCCGACGGCCAGCAGGGCCTCGCGGGAGATGGCGAACTCCACCGCGTCGAGTTTGGAGTTGAAGTAGGCGCCGTGGAAGTGTTGCGGTTCGTTCACCACGCCGCCGATGGAGAAGATGTCCTGGCCGAAGGTGGTGGTGTTGTTCAGCAGGTTGCGGTCCACGTACACCGAGCCGAGGGCCGAGTGGTACACGCCGACCACCACTTCCCAGCGCATGTCGGTGATGGTATCGACTTCGTCGGGAAGAACGCGTTCGCCGTTGGCGGGGTTGCCGGTGTCGATGACGACATAGAGGTCGAGGTTGCCTTCCTCAGCCAGCGCGGCGAGGTCCTGGAAGTCGACGCGGAAGTAGAACTTGCCGTCGTCGCCGCCGTCGCGGGTGTAGAAGGCGACGATGTCGCGCGAGCTGTCGAAGCCGTCGTAGGCGAGGAAGGTGTCGCCGCCTTCGCGGTTCGGGCCATCGCCTTCATAGGGATCCAGGGCGCGGAGGTCGTCCCAGGTCCAATCCATGAACTCCTCGTAGTAGGTGATGCCGTTGATGGTGCCAATTTCCTTGCCGCGGCCGATGGACACCGAGCCTTCCGGGGGCTCCGGCAGGTCGTCGGGCATCAACGGATGGGTGCCGTTGAGGTATTCGGTCAGGTTGTTGAACTGGTCGTTGTCCGGATCGCCGCCCGCACCCATGTTGGGGTTGCCGGCGCCGCCGGTGCGCAGGTTGAGGGTGCCGTTGTCGAGCGGGTCGAGGCCGTACTGGAGTTCCCAGCCGTCGGGCAGGCCGTCGCCGTCGGTGTCGGGATTCAACGGGTCGGTCTCCAGCCAGCGCAGGTTCGCGGCCGGGTACCAATTGGTCAGGGCGGTGCGGTTGATGGCGCGGGAGACGATGCCGTTGATGTTGGTGCCGAAGCGCGGGATCTGGTGGGCGGCGAGCAGGTTGGTGACGTTCCCGGTCACGAGGGCGATGTCCACGCGGCCGTTGCCATTCAGGTCTTCCTGGCCATCGCCACGTCCGTCGGCATCGGTGTCGTGGTTGTTCGGGTCGGTCTCGAGCATGACCGCATTGTTGGGCAGGGCGTTGCGGTCCACCCGCGAGCTGCCGCGCACCGTGGTCGGGTTGTTGATGATGCTGGTCACGACGCCGTTGCCGTCGCGCAGGCCGATGTCGACGCGGCCGTTGCGGTTGGCATCCTCGATGCCGTCGTTGAGGCCGTCGTAGTCGGTGTCCGGGTTGT
>CALBHI010000269.1 GCA_937894535.1 uncultured Verrucomicrobiota bacterium | reverse complement strand
GTTGGCGATGTTGCCGACCAGCCCGGTCAGGCACAAGACGTACCAGAACAACATCATCTGCACGGTCATCGGGTGCAGCACGAACCCGGACCACGGATTAAACCGGCTCTGCATCCAGACATAACCGAGCAAGGCATAGACCACGCCGGACATGCCGCCAAAGACCGGACCGGTCATGACGTACTGCCCCACGTTGGACATCACCGCGACCGCGAGCAGGAAGACCAGGAAAAACCCCGCGCCGCGGCGCGCCTCGATCGACCGCCCGAGGTCCATCATCCACATCATGTTGAACAACAGATGGATGATGCCGAAATGAAGAAAAATTGGCGTGACCAGCCGCCAGACCTCGCCCTGCCGCACCTCGACCAGGCCTTCGCGCAGGGTGGATATATGCAACTGGAGCCGCAAGGCCAACCCCGACTCACCGCTGGCGAACAGCGTCACCAAAATGCTCGCCGCCATCAGGATGAAGGTCAACGGGGTGCTGCCGATCGAAGGCGCGTCGCCGAACACATCGTTCCGGGTCCGTTGCTTGCGGGCGAATGCCTCCTGCTCCTCTTCCTCGGCGGCGCGTTTTCCCTCCGCCAACCCCGCGCCGTGCACAATCTCCGGATGCTGCGGTTGCTCACGCATCACCGCCACCCACCGTTCGGCCTCGGTCAGGTGATCGTCGTTCTCAACCCACACACTCCACCCGTTGCGCTTGTTGGGCTCGACCTGGCAGTCCATGCCCCGGTAGTAGAGGAAATCCGCCAGCGTGCGGGCGTCCAGTTCGTTGTCCAGTTCACCCGCCTCACGCATGGCCCGCCCCCCGGAAGGTGTGGATCAGCAGCACCGACGCACCGCAGATCAGGCAGGCCATCACCTGGTGCATCACCCCGAGCGCCAACGGCACCGCCCACACCAGCGTGAAAACCCCAAGCCAGAACTGAGCAATCAACAGCATCACAAACAGGGCCAGGGCACTGCGCCGGTTCCCGCCGACCGTCGGATCGCGCCGCAACACCGCCCACGCCGTCAACACCAGCACCAGCAACGCCGTACCCAACACGCGGTGGATCCACTGCACGGCGATCGGATTGTCCACCGCATTCCGCCACAACGGAGCCAACTGGTCCCAGAACGGCGGGATCCAGTGCCCCTGCATCTTCGGGAAGGTGTTGTACATGAACCCCGCATTCAGCCCCGCGACAAAGGCACCCCAGACAATCTGCACCACCACCAGCGCCACCAAGCCATACGCCCACCCGCGCGCCGTCCGCGATGCCGGCACCTCGCCGCGCGCCGGCGGCCAGGTCTTCAACAACAGCCACAGCAGGTACGAAAATACGATGAACGCCAACCCCAGGTGCGCGGCCAACCGGTAATGGCTCACATACGGATTGTCCACCAACCCGCTCTTCACCATGTACCAACCCATCACCCCCTGCAACCCGCCCAGCACCAGCCCGACCAACAACGGGACCTTCATCCAGCGCGGCAGTTTTCCACGCCACCACAACCACGCCAGCGGCACCGCATACACCAATCCGAGCAACCGCCCGAGCAGCCGGTGCAGGTATTCCCAGAAAAAGATCATCTTTAATTCATCCAGCGACATGCCCTTGCGCAGTTGCTGGTATTCGGGAAATTGCCGGTACTGGTCAAACCGGTGCTGCCAATCCGCCGCACTCGTGGGTGGCCACACCCCGAGGATCGGCTCCCAGGTCACCATCGACAACCCGGAGTCGGTCAACCGCGTAATCCCACCCACCGCCACCATCAGCAGGATCATCCCCAACACCAACCCGAGCCACACCCGAACGGCAAAAACATCGTCAGTTCGCTTCACATCATGCATGCCCCCACCCTACGACACCCACGTCCCGGATTCCAGCCGCAACGCATCACACAGAGCGGAACAGCAAACGAATGTCCGGGTGCCGGCAAGGAAGGTGTCGGGTGTAGTGCCTCTCCGTGAGCGGCAGGCAGCGAACAAGTGTGAACGCGTACGAGGTTCCACCCTGCAGCTCCGGCGATATTCGCCGGAGGGAGACCCAGGTCGGACTATGATCCTGCGCATGAGCTCTTCCGGCGAAGTTCGCCGGAACTACAGGAAGAGCGCTTCCCAAAGACACCTCGTCGTCAATCTAATCGGCGACGAGGTTAACGACCATGTTTACGAGTATGTGTCTGTCCCCACGATCTCGGCGATGGATGGTCTGTCCCTTGTGTCCGGCCCCGATTCACCGCGATCAGCGATCGCGACTACAAGGCGAGTAAGGGGTTCGAGTCGGTGTTTTCGCGTCAGGGTGGGCGTGTAGGTAGGTAGGAGTACGAACGGGAACGACAGAAGGACGCATCCCGCACCCCGTATCCCGCCACCCGCATCTCGTATCCCGCATCCCGTTTTTCTTCCTGCAAACCATCCGGCCTTGTCGTATAGTAGCGTGCCATGACGGAAGAATGGTTCGACATCGTAAACCAGCAGGGCGAGGCCATCGGCTCCGCCCCCCGTTGTGTCTGCCACAAACTCCCCGGCCTGCTCCACCGCGCCGTGCACGTGTTGGTGTTCGACCGCACCGGCCGCCTGTTCCTCCAGAAGCGTTCCGCCCGCAAGGACATCCAGCCCGGCTCGTGGGATACCTCCGTCGGCGGCCACCCGAACCTCGGCGAAGCAACCGAAGCCGCCGCCCGCCGCGAGATGCGCGAGGAACTCGGCGTCGAGCCCGCCACCCTGACCTTCGCCTACAGCTATACCTGGCGCTCGCCGGTGGAAACCGAACGCATCACCACCTACGCGACCACCCACGACGGACCCTTCACCCTCGATCCGGTGGAGATCGACGACGGCCGCTTCTGGACCTTCGACGACATCCGCGCCGCGTTGCCCGGCGGCCCCTTCACCCCCCAGTTTACCCACGAATTCGACCGCATCACCGCCTGGGTCGCCGCCCACCCCGCCGCGCCCCGCTAACCCTCCCCGACCCACCGCCATGACCACCGCCCCGCAACCTCGATACGCCATCGTCGGCGCCGGCGTCGCCGGCATCACCGCCGCCCACCTGCTCCAACGCGTCGCCTCGGTGACCCTCTACGAGAAAAACGCCCGCCTCGGCGGCCACACCAACACCATCGTCATCGAGGACGGCCCCGACGCCGGCACCCCCGTGGACACCGGCTTCATCGTGCTGAATGACCGCACCTACCCGCTGCTCCACCGCCTGCTCGATGACCTCGGCTGCCCCGTCCGCGCCAGCGACATGTCGTTCGGCTACTGCTCCGAAAAAACCGGCTTCTTCTACGCCGGCACGAACCTCGCCGGCCTGTTCGCCCAACGCCGCAACCTGCTCCGTCCCTCGTACTACCGGTTCCTCGGGGAAATCCTCCGCTTCGGCCGCGATGCGATCCACGACCTCGAGGCCGGCACCGTCGGCGACCAGACCCTCGGCACCTACGTGCGCCACCTCCACCCCGACACCGTCTCCCGCTACATCATCCCGATGGCCGCCGCCATCTGGTCGGCCACCCAGAACGATATCCTCCAGTTCCCCGCCCGCACCCTGCTCGCCTTCTGGCGCAACCACGGCCTGCTCGCCCTGAACGACCGCCCGCAATGGCAAACCGTCGCCGGCGGCAGCCACGCCTACGTGAAGGCCTTCGCCCGCTCGTTCTGCGGCGTGGTCCGCCTCCGCGCCGACCTCGCGGAAATCCGCCGCCACCCCGACCGCGTGGACCTCGTCCACCGCGACGGCGAAACCGAAACCTACGACGGCGTCATCCTCGCCGCCCACGCCGACGAAGCCCTCGCCCTGCTCGCCGACCCCACCCCCGACGAACGCCGCCTGCTCGGCCCCTGGCGCTACCAGGAAAACCGCACCCTGCTCCACACCGACACCTCGTTCCTCCCCGCCCGCCGCGCCGCCTGGGCCTCGTGGAACTACTACAACCGCCGCGATACCCGCCCCGACTCGCCCGTCCCCGTCACTTACCACATGAACCGCCTCCAGGGCCTCCGCACCCACGAAGACTACCTCGTCACCCTGAATCCCGACCGCGAACCGGCCCGCGGCACCCTGATCCGCGACATCCTCTACCACCACCCCGTCTTCACCAACGAGGCCGTCGCCACCCAATCCGCCCTGCCCACCCTCCAAGGCGTGCACCGCACCTGGTTCTGCGGCAGCTATTTCGGCTACGGCTTCCACGAGGACGCCGTCCGCTCCGCCTTTGATATG
>CALBHI010000268.1 GCA_937894535.1 uncultured Verrucomicrobiota bacterium | reverse complement strand
CCACCGTCGTTATTCAAGGATTTCAAGCCGACGATCATGTCCACCGCCCGTTCGAGGGCGCCATCGCCCCGGACCCGGCGCCGCACGGCGGCATCGCGCAGTTCCACGTCGAGCTGACCGCGGCGGTCCAGCAGGTCGGGCGGGGGTTCGTAATCACGGGTGTCCAACTCGGGCGGGGTTAGGGCGATGGCGGGCTCAACCCCGGCCTGGCCCGTGTAGCGGAGCCCGTCGGCCGTATCCAGCACCTTGGTGGCGAAGAAGATGCGTTCGCTGCCAAACGCCACCGGTTCGCGCAGCAGGAAGTCGCCGCGGGTGGCGGTGCCGATGAGCAGGGCCTTGCGGTTCGCCCCGTTGATCACCGCCGCCAGCACCTCGGCGGCCCCGCGGGTGTCACCATCCACCAGCACCATGACCGGTTGGTTGACCGGATACCCTTCGGTGGCGCGGTAGCTGGTGAGGTCCTGCTGGTGGTGGTCGCGGTAGGCGAAGAGGAACTGGCCTCCCCGGGCGAACAGGCTGGCGATCTGGGTCACGGCGGCGAGATCGTCACCCCCGGCGCCGCGCAGGTCGAGGATGATGCCGGTGCGCTGTCCTTCCGACCAGGCCCGGATCCGGCTGACCACGTCGCGGCCACTGCCGGGGTACAGCCCGTTGATCTTGATGTAGCCAATGTCGTTGGGAAACAGATCGATGGTCTCGACCGGTGGTTCGTCGATCCATCCGCGGGCGACCGATACCGTGGCGGTGCGATCACCGCGCACGGTGCGCAGGGTGACCGAGGTCGCGGGGCCGGCACCGAGGTGGCGCAGGGCTTCGGGCAAGGTGATCCGCGTAAAGGTCTGAGTACCGATGCCGGTGAGTTGGTCGCCCGGGGCGAGATCGGTTGCGGCCGCGGTGCCGTTGGTGGGGAGCGCCGCGATGACCGGCAGCCCGTTGGTCATGGCCAGGCGGAAATCCGGACGCCAGCGCTTCCCGGCGCGGTCGGCCTGTTCGCGGGCCCAGCTCTCATCGCTGATCCAATCGGCGCGCGGATCGATCGTCCGCACGGCGGCCAACCGGGCGGCCCGGGACGTGGCGGTCTCGTCCAGGACCACCCCGAACGACGCGAGGGTGGTCCGCACGTCATCAAGGGCGCCGGCGGTGGGTTGGGCCCCTGCCGTGGCCGCTAGCAACATCGCAAAGACGGTTGTGAGGAATCGGGTCATGTCGGTTCAGGATCGGTTCAGGGCTCTCCAGCCAATATCGCGGCGAAGGTGGTGTTTGGCAAATGCGATGTGGTCGGCGGCGGCATAGGCGCGTTGGATCGCCGCGGCAAGATCCGGACCCGTGGCGGTGATGCCGAGGACGCGGCCGCCGGCGGTCACCACCTGTCCCTCGCGCTCCGCCGTACCGGCATGGAACACCACGACGCCGGGCACCTGTCCGGCGGCTTCGAGGCCGGTAATGACATCGCCGGTCGGGTAGGGGCCGGGATACCCCCCCGCGGTCATGACCACGCAGACCGAAGGATCCGTTTTCCACGCCACCAGCGTTGGGTCGAGGGTGCCCGCCGCACACGCCTTCAGCGCGGGGAGCAGGTCGCCCTGCCATCGCGCCAGCACCGCCTGGCATTCGGGATCGCCGAACCGGCAGTTGAACTCCAGCACCTTGATGCCCCGTGGCGTGATCATCAGGCCGGCGTAGAGCACCCCGCGGTAGGTGATGCCGCGCCGCCGCAACGCGGCCACGGTGTTTTCAAACACGGAGGCGCGGATTTCCGGCCACAGGTTTTCGGTCACCACCGGGGCGGGGGAGTAGGCACCCATGCCGCCGGTGTTCGGCCCCTCGTCATGATCGAACACGCGTTTGTGGTCCTGCGACGAGGCCAACAGCACGATCTGTTCGCCGTCCACCAGAGCGAGGATCGAGGCCTCCTCGCCGTCGAGGAACTCCTCGATCACCACACGTGACCCGGCGGTACCAAAGGCCTTGCTCACCAGCGCCTCGTCGATCGCGGCCTCGGCCTGTTCCACCGTGGTGCACACGGTCACGCCCTTGCCCGCGGCCAGGCCGTCGGCCTTCACCACGATCGGTGCACCGACCTTGCGCACGTAAGCCCGGGCGGCGGTGGCCTCGGTGAATGACGCGGACTCCGCGGTCGGCACCCCGGCTTCGCCCATGATCACTTTCGAGAAGAATTTGCTGCCTTCCATCTGCGCGGCTTCGGCCGTCGGGCCAAACACCGCCAGCCCCTCGGCGAGCAACCGGTCGGTTAACCCCGCGCACAGCGGGGCCTCCGGACCGATCACCGTCAAGGCCGGCCGGTGCGCCTTCGCCCACGCGACCAGGCCATCGAGGTCCGTCGCGGCGATCGGCAGGTTCGTCGCCACCGTCGCCGTGCCGGCATTGCCCGGCGCACAAAACACCACCGGACGGCTGCTGTCCTGGCTGATTTTCCAGGCGAGGGCATGCTCGCGGCCGCCTCCGCCCACCAACAAAATTGATTCGCTCATCGCTCTCCGCACAAGGGGTTATGCGCACGCAGGGTAACGGCTCTTCGTCCCATCGGCACGACTTTTTTGCCGTCCGCACGAACCCCCGCTTGACCGGTCCGAATGTTATAACATACATTATAACACCATGAAGACGAAAATCCGCAAGATCGGCAATTCCTACGGCATCATCCTCCCCCGCAAAACCCTCGACCACCTCATGGTCAAGGAAGGCGACGCCGTGTACATCACCGAGGCCCCGGACCAGGCGGTGCGGGTGACCGGGGGGGAGGATTCCGTCAACCAGATGATGGATATCGCACGGCAGGGAATGATCAAGTACCGGAATGCCTTGCGTGAGTTGGCGAAATGAAGGAACCGATCTGGATTTCGCGTTCGGTGATCGAGACCATTCAGGACGAATTGCTGACCCGGTTCGGTGGATTGCCCGGGTTGCGCGACGCCGGCCTGCTGGAGTCGGCCCTCCATAAACCGCAGCAGGCGTTCCATTACGGAAATCCTGATCTGTTCGATCTGGCGGCGCTGTATGCCTTCGGCATCGTGAAGAACCATCCTTTCCTCGATGGCAACAAACGTGCCGGTTTCATGGCCGCTTATACCTTTCTCGGCGTGAACGGATCCCACATCGATGCCACCGAACCCGATGTGGTCGCCCATACCCTGGCCCTCGCTTCCGGCGAGATCGATGAGCGGATCTATGCCACCTTTCTCCGGGCCTCCTGCCCGACCAAACGCCGCCCGTCGCGCCGCAAGGCCCGGTAGCCGCCACCCCGTCCGCGTCAGGGAATCCACGATTTCCCGGTCGCACTGAAAAAACCGCTCGAAACCACCCGTCCCGGCCTCTAGCATCGGGCATCACTGGATTTCCGGACCACCCGATGATCTACAAGGAAAACAAACTGAAGACCGTGCCGTGGGACGCGTTCAAGGGCCTGCCTTCCGAACAGAAGGCGGACTACCTGTGCCGCGGCGGCAAACCCTACCACGCGCTGATCGCCCAGCAGTTCGACCGGGCGCTGCTCGACCGGATCTGCGACCTCGCCACCAAAACCCGCAAGATCGCCAAAACCCGCGGCGGCATGAATTTCCTGCAAGGCCTCCTGTCGGAAAAGCGGGTGATGCTGTATTTCGCCCAGCCCTCGACGCGCACCTTCCTGTCGTTCTACGCCGCCTGCCAGATCCTCGGCATCAAACCCGCCGAGGTGCGCGATGCCTCGACCTCGAGCGAGATCAAGGGCGAGTCGCAGGAGGACTCGGTCCGCACCTTCAGTTCGTACTTCGACATGATCATCATGCGCCACCCCGAAGGCGGCTTCGCCGAGCGCATCGCCTGGCTGCTTTCGCAGACTGACCGACCCGTCCCGGTGGTGAACGCCGGTTCCGGCAAGGACCAGCACCCGACCCAGGCCCTGCTCGATGTTTATACCTTGCAGCGCAGCCTCGAGAAGCGGCGCGGTGGCCTCGAGGGCGCCCGCATCGCCTTCGTCGGCGATCTCGCCCGTGGCCGCACCGTGCGTTCGCTGTCGATGCTGCTCCGCCATTTCCCCCGCGTCCACCAGGTCTTCGTCGCCCCCGAACCGCTGCAGATCGGCCGCGATATCCTCGAAAAACTCGACGCCGCCGGCATGACCTACGACGTGACCAGTGATTTTGAATCGGTCATCCCCACCGTCGATGCCATCTACATGACGCGCATCCAGGATGAATGGGACAAGGCCGACGGCAGCACCCCGGTCGATGTCTCGCGGTTCTGCCTCACCGCCGACCACCTGAAGATCCTCCAGCAGCATGCCATCATCATGCACCCGCTGCCGCGCCGCCACGAGATCGCCCCCGAGGTCGATGCCGACCCCCGCGCGAAGTACTGGCGGCAGGTCCGCAACGGTATGTGGGTGCGCGCCGTGCTGATTCTGATGATCTTCGACCGCGACCATGAAATCGACCGCTATTACGACGACCTGATGAGCTGACGCCCCGCATGATGGAGAGAACGATGAAACACCTCATTTCGCTACAAGACTGGCCTTCCACCCTGATTCACGATGTGCTCGCCCTCGCCGCCGAGGTGAAGCGCAACCCGGGGGCCTACTCCGCCGCCATGCACCGCAAGACGCTGATGATGATGTTCGAGAAACCCAGCCTGCGCACCCGTGTCTCGTTCGAGACCGGCTTCACCCAGATGGGTGGCCACGCGATCTACTACGACCTCGCCACCTCCCCGCTCAGCTCCGGCAAGGAAAACGTCGCCGACATGGTCCGCGTGGTCAGCCGCTACGTGGACATCATCATGGGCCGCCTCTACGAACAAAAACACATCGAGGAAATGGCCGCCCTGTCGCGCGTCCCGGTCATCAACGGCCTGACCAACTACGACCACCCGTGCCAGATCCTCGCCGACCTCCAGACGATCCAGGAACACAAGGGCCGGCTCAAGGGCCTGAAGCTGGCCTACCTCGGCGACGGCCATAACAACGTCACCCACGCGCTGATGTTCGGCTGCACCAAGATGGGCATGGACATCAGCGTCGGCTGCCCGCCCGGCGCCGAATATTCGCCACTGGACCAGGTTGTCGCCTTCGCCCAAGCCAACGCCGCCGAGAACGGCTGCGCGCTGGTCGTCACCCACGACGCCGCCGAGGCCGCCCGCGGTGCCGACATCGTTTACACCGACACCTGGATGAGCTACCACATCCCCGCCCACAAGGCCGAAGCCCGGGTCAAGGTCTTCCGTCCCTACCAGGTGAACGAGGAGTTGATGGCCCACGCCAAGCCCGACGCGATCTTCATGAACTGCCTGCCCGCGGTGCGCGGCTACGAGCAGACCGAAGGCGTGATCGACGGCCCGCAATCCGTCGTCTTCGACGAAGCCGAAAACCGCCTCCACATCCAGAAGGCGGTCATGCTCCGCCTGATGGGCCTGGCCTAGGCAACGCTCGACCCGCGACCACATGCCGCGCCGCATCGAACCCTGGCAAAACGATAGTATGGTTTAGAATTGCCAAGCGGTTGGACTGAAGGGGCATGCAGTTATGTTTTGGGGCGAATAACGCAGCGTTGTCCCTGTTCAAGGTTAGTCTAGGCATACGTTGCGGTGTTGTTGGCATCTTCGAAACCATATGCCCGCGTCACCGACCGGGCCGCACGGCATATCACCGATCTTGCTTTTCTGCCCGGTTAGCCCCGTGGCGGTTCCCGCATGGTGTTGCTCGGCGCTCCGACCCATGGACAGGTGAAGCCTGCATCCGGACCGTTAGCGATGGCCGATCGATCATCCACGTGAATAACGATGGGTCTCGATTTGGGGGTTGACGCTCACCCGGGCTTTGGCGGAATTTCTACCCATGCGTATCCTGGTCGTTAAATTAAGCTCCCTCGGCGATCTGTTCCATGCGCTGCCCGCGGTGGCGCAGGTGAAGGCCGCGACCGGGGCGGAGATCGACTGGGTGGCGAACACCGGGTATGCCGCGCTGGTCGGCCGGTTCGCGCCGGTGCGCCGGGTGATCGGGTTCCCCCGCCAGCAGTTCCTCGCCCGCGCCCCCGCCTTCCTGCGCGACCTGCGCGCCGAGCGCTACGACCTCGTGCTCGACCTCCAGGGTCTGATGAAAAGTGCCCTGGTCGCCAAGGCCGCCCGCGGCGCCCGGGTGATCGGCCCGTCGTTCCACCGCGAAGGTTCGCGCTGGCTGTACAACGCGGTGACCGGGCCGCGCAACAAGGAGCGCCACGCCATCGAGGAGAACCTCGACCTGCTCGACCACCTCGGCATCGCCCGCGGCCCGGTGACCTATCCCGTCCGCTTTGATCCGCCCGGCGCACTGCCTTCCGGACCCCGCATTGCCCTGTTGCCCTGCTCGCGCTGGCCCACGAAAAACTGGCCGCCCGACCACTTCGCTGCCGTAGCCCGCGCCTTGCTGCCCGAGGCCTCGGTCTTCCTCTTCGGTGCGCCCGAGGACCGCGCGGCCTGCGCGGCGATCGCCGCCGCCGCACCCGGCGTGACCGACCTGTGCGCGAAAACGTCGCTGCTCGAACTGGGCGGGTGGCTCGGCGCGATGGACCTCGTCATCACCGTCGATTCCGGCCCGATGCACATCGCCGCTGCCGCCGGCGCGCGGGTGCTGGCCGTGTTCGGCGCGACCGAACACCGGCGCACCGGCCCGTACGGCGACCGCCACCGGGTGCTCACCCGCGACAACCTCCCTTGCCGGCCGTGCCTGTCGCGCACCTGCCGCCTGCCCGAGCGCGACATCCGTTGCCTGACCGGCCTCGCCCCGGAACGGGTCATCGCGGCCTCACGCGAACTGCTCGCCTTGTCCGCGGCGGATCGCTAGACTGAAACGCCATGGGCTCCGTCACGGCAACAATCCGTACCTCCGCCGCGCTTTGGTGCCTCGGTGCATCCATCGCCACCGCCGCCTCTTGGCCGCAGGACCTCGAGCAGTACGAGTGGCGCAGCGCGATCAGCGGGTCGTTTGAAACGGGCCGCGTCTACCGCGCCCGGCTGACCCCCGAACTCTTCGACGGCTTCCGTTCGTTCCCGCTGGATCTCCGCGTGGTCGACCGCCGCGGCCGGGAATGGCCTGCGGTGGTGTGGTCGCGCCCGGACCGCAGCAGCGTGACCCCGGTGCGCCATGCCGATGTGACCCCGGTGGATGAAGTGGCTGGCACGGACTTCGCCGTCCGCGTCTTTCAGGTGCAGCCGGAGCGCGACGGCGTGATCCCCGTGCACAACCGGGTGATCGTCAACGCCGGCGCACGCGAACAGGCGCGCCGGGTCGAGGTGTGGGGCGGTCCATCCCGCGAAAAACTCGTCCTGCTGGGCGCCGGTTTCGTGGTCGAGCAGAAAACGCCCGCTCCGGTGCGAAACCGCAGTGTGGATTATCCCGACGCACGCTGGCCGGTCATCGCCGTGCGTGTGTATGCCGATCCCCGTGCACCCGACCAACCGCTTGAGTGGCGCGGCACGGAAATCGCCCGCGTGGACCGCGACGATTCCGACCACGAGATCATCCCGCTCAAACGCATGGAACCGCCCGCGCACGAGCCCCCCCCCGAAGGCGCCGCCGTCCTGCATCTCGATGCCGGAGCGCGCAACCGCCCGCTGCTCGCGATGACCTTCGCCTCCGATGCCACCGACTTCGCCCTGCCAGTCCGGGTGTTCGGCCGCAACGATACCACCAACAAGTGGCGGTGGATCGCCGACAGCGGCATCCACCACCTCGAAGGCCATGAGCAGAACCGGATCCCGCTCGCCAAGGCCGATTTCCGCTACCTGAAGCTGGAGATCTACCACTACGGCCAGCCGGTGCCGAAGCTGAAGCACCTCGCCGCATCGGCCCTGCCGCACTTCCTCGTTTTCGAGGCAAAGAGCGAGGACAAGCCGTACCTGTTTTTCGGCGCCGTCCAGTACGACCTCGACATGGCGAACCCGCTGCGCCGCGTCGATGCCTCGTTGTTCACCCGGGAACAGGAAGCCGACTTGTCGAAACGCCACACGAATCCGATGCGGGTGGCGGGATCCCTATCCGACTACCGCAACACGCTGATGTGGTTTGGTCTCGGTATCGTCGCCCTGCTCGGTGCCCTCGTCGGCATCCGCCTGATCCTTCGCCGGTATCTATAAGAAAAAACCGGACCGGCCCCCCCGCCCGCGTCACGAGGCCGGGGGCGAGTGCCGCAACCGCCGGTCACGTTTCGTGCCGTCGTACAGATCAAACACCAGCAAGCGGCATTCGATCGGGCCGTTGAAGAGCGGCAGCTTGAACCGCGGCTTGAGGCCGATCGGCTTGACCATCTCGGCGTTGCCGGTAAAGACCACGCCGGTGTAGCCCTGCGCCTTCTGCTTCATGAAATCGCCGATGGCCTTGTAGTGCTCGGTCAGCGTCTTGTCCTGGCCAAGCCGTTCGCCGTACTCGGGATTAAACACGAGGTGGCCAGGAGGCGGGGGCAGGGGGGTGGCGCGGAAGTCGCAGGTCGAGAACTGGATCCAGGCGGTGAGGCCCGAGCGTTCGGCATTCGCACGCGCGGCCTGGATGGCCCGCGGATCGAGGTCGTTGGCGATGATGCGCGGGCGTGGCGGTTTGACCACGCGGTCGCGGGCCGCGGGGTCGCGGATGCTTTTCCAGAACGTAGCCTGGTACCCGACGAGGTGCATGAAGCCGAAGTTGCCGCGCAGGAATCCGGCGAGCGTGTGCGAAGCGATCATCGCCGCCTCGATGGCCACCGTGCCGCTGCCGCACATCGGATTCACCAGGGGCGTTTCGGGATTCCACCCGGAACCGATCAGGCAGGCCGCGGCCAGCGTCTCGCGCATCGGGGCCTGGTGCGGCTGGATCCGGTAGCCGCGGTGGGACAGCGGTTCGCCCGACGTGTCGAGGTAGGCGGTAAACGAACGGCTCTCCCAATGCAGGTGCACCACCGTCCGGTCGCGCGCCGGTCCCGAGTCCGGCCGCCGTCCCCGCACCTCGTTCATCCGGTCCATGATCGCATCCTTGGTGCGCAGGGCCACGAACCGCGGATCGTCGCCCGAGGCGGTCTGCCCCGACGCGGTGACGCAGACATAACCCTGTTCGGGAATCCATGTCTCCCATGGCCACGCCGCCAGTTTCTTGTGCAATTCGCTCGGATGGTTCGCCGTGCCGTCGCCCAGTTTCCACAACACCCGGTGTGCGGTGCGCAGATGCAGGTTCAACCGCATCGCCTCGGACATGTTGATGTTTACCGAGACTCCGGTTTCCGTCGCTCCGCTGACCTCCACCCCCAGTGCCTCCAGCTCCTCGGTCAGCATCGGGACCATGCCTTTCGCGGTAGTGATGATCACCAGGGAACGGTGGTCGTGGTGCCAGATGGGTCGGGTGGTCGGGGTCATGCGTTGGTTCTCCGGAAATTGTCCAATGGTTGGACGGTAGCACGAAAGGTCTGTCCAATCAGTGGAAAAATCCGGGCATTGCCAGAAGCGGTCCGGCTGGGCTATGAAACGGCCATGAACAAGAAGGAACTGGTCGAGGCGATCGTCGCGGAACTGCGCGGCAAGGTGGAGCGGCATATGACTGCGGCGCGCGCCGCCCATGCCGAGGCCACCCACGAGGAGAGCAAGGCCGAGGACAAGTACGACACGCGCGGCCTCGAAGCCTCCTACCTCGCCGCCGGCCAGGCCCGCCAGACCGCCGAGGCCGCCGCCGCGCTCACCGACTTCGCCGCGTTGTTCCTGAAAAAGTTTCCCCAGGGCGAACCGATCGATGTCTCCGCGCTGGTTGAACTCGAAACCCGCAAGCAACGCCTGCACTACTTCATCGGCCCCTCCGCCGGCGGCCTCGAGGTCGAACACGACGGCCATACCGTCATCGTCCTCACCCCGCAAGCCCCGCTCGGCCAGCAACTCGTCGGCAAAAAGGCCGGCGACACCTTCAAGTTCAAGGTCGGCCCGTTCACCGATGATTACGCAATCATCTCGGTGATCTGATTATGGAACCACCCGCTTCGCTAGAGGGCACAGAGGGCACGGAGTTGTTGTCAGAAAAAATAAATGCAGTGTTCTCCGTGTTCTCTAGCGAAGCGGGTGGTTCTATTCCCTGTAAATCTTGGATTCGACACCCGTCGCGCGGTTTGTTATACGCCTCGCCTGATTTTACCGGAGAATCCAGCATGAAGATCAAAGCATTTGAAGCCATCCGCCCGCCCGCCGCCCTCGCCCGCGATGTCGCCAGCCTGCCCTACGACGTCGGCGACCTCGAGGACGCCCGCGCCCTCGCCGACACCAACCCGCGCAGCTTCCTCCACGTCGAGCGCCCCGAGGTGGATCTTCCCGACGCCTATGACCAAAGCTCCGGCATCGACCACCAGACCGCCGCGAAAAACCTCCAGTTGTTCCTGCGCGAAGGCTGGCTGGTCCGCGAGAGCGCCCCGGCCCTCTACATCTACCGCATCACCCTCGGCCAGCACGCACAGACCGGCATCGTCGCCTGCTGCCACATTGAGGACTACGAAAACAACATCATCCGCAAGCACGAGAAGACCAAGAAGCCGGTCGAGGACCAGCGCACCCTGCACGTGCAGGTCACCGGCGCCCACACCGGCCCGATCTTCCTGCTGTTCCGCGATGATGCGAAGATCGCCGCGATGCTCGACGCCGCGGTGCGCGGCACGCCGCTGCTCGACTTTACCGCGATCGACGGGATCCGCCACGAGGTCTGGAAGCTGGACGCCCCCGAGGCCTTCGTGCAGACCTTCGCCGCGGTCCCGCTCGCCTACGTCGCCGACGGCCACCACCGCACCGCCGCCGCCACCCGCGCCGGCATCGAACGCCGCGCCGCGAATCCGGCCCACCGCGGCGATGAGGAATACAACTGGTTCCCCGCCGTCCTGTTCCCGGCCAGCCACCTCAAGGTGCTCGCCTACAACCGCACCCTCAAGGACCTCAACGGCCTCACTCCCGCCGCCTTCCTCGACCGGGTGAAATCCATCTTCACCGTCACCGACAAGGCTCCGACCGCCCCGAAGAAACAGGGCGAGATTTCGATGTACCTCGGCGGCACCTGGTACTCCTTGACCTGGACGCCTGACCCGAAGGCCGATCCGGTTTCCGCCCTCGATGTCAGCGTGCTGCAGGCGCGCCTGCTCGGTCCGGTCCTCGGCATCGACGACCCGCGCACCAACAGCCGCATCGAATACGCGGGTGGTTTCGACAGCGTCGAGCGCATCCAGAAGAAGGTTGATACCGGCCGCGCCGCCGTGGCGTTTTCGGTCTATCCGACCACGGTGAACGAATTGATGGCCATCGCCGACGCCGACCAGATCATGCCGCCCAAGAGCACCTGGTTTGAACCGAAACTGCGCTCCGGCCTGTTTGTCCACGCGCTCGATTGATGCGCGTGAAGGTGGAGCGGCTTGCCCTCAAGCCGCGGTGTATGCCTACCCCCGCGCCATCCACCAGAACAGCACCCCGGCCAACGCGAGGCGGTAGAGGGCGAACGGCGTGAAGGTGTGGCGCGAGACGAAGCCGATGAAGAACCGGATCGCCACCAGCGCGCTGGCGAAGGCCGCGATGAAACCCACCCCGAACAGGCCCAGCGCTTCCGGACGTATCGCCTCCCAGCCCTTGTACAGGTCGTAGGAACAGGCCGCCATCATCATCGGGATCGCCGCGAAGAACGAATACTCGGCGGCGGCCCGGCGGTTCAGTCCGAGGAACATCGCGCCGAGGATCGTGCAGGCCGAGCGCGACATGCCCGGCCACATCGCCAGGCATTGGAACAGGCCGATGCCGAGGGCCATGATCCAGTCCACCCGGTCGATCTCCTTCGGGTCGGAGTGGCGGTAGAACTTCTCGGTCAGCAGGATCCACACCGCCCCGGCGGCCAGACCGATCGCCACCGTCTTTGTCGAGAACAGGTGTTCCTTGATGAACCCGTGGCCGAAGTAGCCCGCCAGCAACGCGGGCAGCGTGGTCAGGAACAGGAAGGTCAGGCCGCGACGTCCGGAAAAACCCGGCGTATCGTGCCAGGTCAGCAGGCTGACGAAGCGCGTGCGGAAATGCCAGATCACCGCCAGGATCGCCCCGAGCTGGATGAACACGTTGAACGTATCCGCCTCGGTCCCGGTATAATCCAGCAGGTCGGCGGCAATGATCAAATGACCGGTGGAGGACACCGGCAGGAACTCGGTGATTCCCTCGACAAGGCCGAGAATCAGGACTTTGAGCAGATCAGGCATTCCGGAAAGGAAACGGTATTCCCCGCCATCGGTCAACGGCGAATGAAGGCGGAAACCCCGCCCGCAATCACGGCTCAGCCGGAGGCTTCGCCCTACCATACCACGCCAGGTA
>CALBHI010000267.1 GCA_937894535.1 uncultured Verrucomicrobiota bacterium | reverse complement strand
TCGACTTCAAGCGGCGCGGCGACCTTGATCTCGGCGGCGTGGAGGTGTTGATCATCGACGAGGCCGACCGGATGCTCGACATGGGGTTCATCCCGGACGTGCGCGAAATCGTGCACAGCACCCCGCCGAAGACGCGGCGGCAGACCATGTTGTTCAGCGCGACCTTCACCGACGAGATCAAGAAGATGGCGTCGGCGTGGACGAAGGATCCGGTGACCATCACCATCGAGCCGGAGAGCGTGGCCGTCGACACCGTCGAGCAGGTCATCTACATCGTCACCCTGAACGAGCGGTTCGCGTTGATCCATCATGTGCTCAACCGGCCGGACCTCGACCGGGCGATCGTCTTCGTCAACCGCCGCTACGAGGCGGAGCGGCTGGCCGACCAGTTGTGCCGCTACGGGTTCAACTGCGACCTGTTGTCGGGCGCGGTACCGCAAAACAAGCGCACCCGCACCCTGGAATTGTTCCGCGAGGGCAAGATCAAGGTGCTGGTGGCCACCGACGTGGCGGGCCGCGGCTTGCACGTGGACGGGGTCAGCCACGTGATCAACTTCAGCATGCCGGACGATCCGGAGGATTACGTGCACCGCATCGGCCGCACCGGCCGGGCCGGCAAGTCCGGGGTATCGATCAGCTTCGCCACCGAGGACGATGCCTACGAGATTCCGAAGATCGAGGCCTACATCGGACGTCCCCTGCCCTGTACGCATCCGGAAGACGCCTGGCTGGTGCTGCCCGAGCCGCCGGCCAACGCCCCGGCCCCGCGCCACCAGTCCAACAGCCGTCCTCCGCGCCCGAACACCGGCCGCCCGCACCGGCGCCCCGGCGGTCGGCGGCCCTGAGGGAGAGTGGTGATGGTTGACCGCCGGAGGTACGGGCTTGCCCGCCGGAGGCGGGTCCGCCTTTGGCGGGAATGTTGTTTGTGCTTGGTTCGTGGTTCTTGGTGTTTGGTTTCTGGTGATAGCAAGGATCGGGTCTTTTCTGCGCGCTGCACGTTCAGCGCTTTAATTGATCCGCGTCACCCTCCTTCGGCGGGCAAGCCGCGCCTCCGGCGGGCAAGTCCGCGTTATCCGCGTCATCCGCGGTTCATTTTCCATATCGATACCGATACCGATAGCGATTCCGACAGCGAGGAAGGTCTGGGCTGACACAACACAACCTGACACCTACCCAATCCGGCTTTTTCTGCGGCCTCTGCGTTGTCTGCGGTTAAAACCTCCGCGGTTCCGTTCCCCCTCCGTGCCCTCCGTGTCCTCGAGCGAAGCGGGTGGTAAAATCTTCCGGAATCGATAGCGACGGCGACAGCGATCGCGAGGAAGGTCTGGGCTGAATACGCACAATCTAACCCCTACCCAATCCAATCTTCTCTGCGCATTCTGCGCGCCCCTCCTCCGGCGGGCAAGCCGCGCCTCCGGCGGGCAAGCCTGCGGTTAAAACCATCCGCCGTACCTTCCTCGGGCGGGCAAGCCGCGCCTGCGGTGGCCTCTTTTTTCGTGCAACGGCGGGGGGATTTGCTAGAACACTAGGCTTTCGCGCACGGTGAAAACCAAACTTAAACTGCAAATACTCCCTCAGCCCAACGACACCACCTGCGGGCCGACCTGTCTGCACGCGGTGTACGGGTACTATGGCGACGGGGTGCCGTTGCATACCGTGATCCGCGAGGTGCCATCACTGAAAACCGGCGGCACACTCGGCGTGATGCTGGCGAACCATGCGCTGCGCCGTGGTTACCGCGCGACGATCTACTCCTACAACCTGCGCTTGTTTGATCCGACCTGGTTCACGCTCGAACGCGACGAGGTGGTGAAGCGGCTGAAGCGGCAGGCGCGGGTGAAAAAGCGCGACAAGCTACAGCGGGCGACCCGGGCCTACATCGATTTCCTCGAGCTTGGCGGTTCGTTGAAGATCGAGGACCTGACCGCCAAGCTGTTGCGCCGCTACCTCAACCGGGGCATCCCGGTCCTGACCGGCCTCAGCGCCACCTACCTGTACCAGGCGAAGCGCGAGTATGGACCCAACGATGTGGACGACGACATACGCGGCCACCCGTCGGGTCACTTTGTCGTGCTGCGCGGGTATGATCGCCGGAACCGGACGGTGTACATCGCCGATCCGCTGGAGAGCAATCCCTACTCGGGCGATCACCAATACGAACTCGGCATCAACCGGGTCATTAACGCTATTTTGCTGGGCATCGTCACCGATGACGCCAACCTGATCATCCTGGAACGTGATCGCCCGGCCATCACCACGGATTAACGCCATGTACCTACTGGTCGTCGTTGACAACCCCAAGTTGTGGCCGCTCGACATCCCGAATGTGGAAGTCGTGCAGGCCCGCAAGTACATCACCGAGGAGACGTTCACCCGCATCGGGGACGCCCGCGTGTTCAACCTGTGCAAGTCGTACAAGTACCAGAGCACGGGGTACTACGTGTCGTTGCTCGCCGCGGCGCGCGGGCACAAGCCGATCCCGGATGTCTCGACGATCCGCGACTTGCAGTTCCCGACCATTGTGCGCCTCGCCTCGGAGACCCTCGACGAGGAGATCCAGAAGTGCCTGGCCGACCACAAGGGCGGGACCTTCACGCTCAGCATCTACTTCGGGCGCAACCTCGCGAAGCGCTACGACCGGCTGTGCCTCGAACTGTTCAACCTGTTCCGCGCCCCGCTGCTGCGGGCCCACTTCGTCAAGGAGGACGACCGTTGGCAGCTCCAGAATATCGGCCCGATTACGGTGAGCGAGGTGCCGGAAAGCCACCACGGGTTCATCGTGGTGGTCGCCTCGGAATTCTTCCGCGGACGCCACCGCCGGGTGCGGCCGCGCAGCCAGCCGGTGTTCTCGATGGCCATTCTGGCCAGTGCGAACGACGCGCATGCGCCGTCCAATCCGCGCGCGCTGGACAAGTTCATCGAGGCGGCGGAACAGATCGGCATCGACGCGGAACTGATCGACCGCGACGACTTCTCGCGCCTGCCCGAGTACGATGCCCTGTTTATCCGCGAGACAACCTCGGTGACCAACCACACCTTCCGCTTCGCCCGCCGCGCCGAGGCCGAGGGCCTGGTGGTCATGGACGACTCGAAGTCGATCCTGCGCTGCACCAACAAGGTGTACCTCGAGGAGCTGCTCACCCGCCACCGCATCCCCACCCCGAAGTCGGTGATCGTGCACCGCGACAACCTCGACCTGCTGCCCTACGAGATCGGCTTCCCGCTGATCCTGAAGCAACCCGACTCCTCCTATTCGGTCGGGGTGATCAAGATCGAAAGCCGCGAGCAGTTGCTGCGCGAGGCGCCGCCGATGCTCGAGGATTCGGAGCTATTGATCGCGCAGGAGTTCCTGCCCACCGAGTTCGACTGGCGCATCGGGGTGATCGATGGCAAGGCCTTCTATGCCTGCAAGTATTTCATGGCGAAGAAGCACTGGCAGATTGTGCAGCGCGAGAGCGACGGGGTGCAGGAGGGGCGCGTCCAGGCGGTGCCGCTGGGCAAGGTGCCCGACTTCGTGCTCGACGTCGCGGTGCGTGCTTCGCGCCTGATCGGCAACGGCCTGTATGGGATCGACCTGAAACAGGTGGACAACAAAGTGTATGTGATCGAAATCAACGACAATCCGAGCATCGATGCCGGGTTCGAGGATGCGGTGCTGAAGGACCGGATTTACCTGACGGTGATGAAGAGTTTCCTGCGTCGGCTGAAGACCCGCCAGCAGGTGAAGCAACCGTGAGTGCGGGACCGTTGCACCTGTTCGAGGCGATCGGGGTCGAACTGGAATACATGCTGGTGGACGCGGCGACGCTGGGGGTGCGCCCGGCGGTGGATGCGGTGCTGAAAGCGCAGGCCGGGGCGTACGTCGCCGATGTCGAAGACGGGCCGATCACCTGGTCAAACGAGCTGGTGCGCCACGTGGTCGAGGTCAAGGTCACCGTGCCGGTGGCGCAGCTCGACGGGCTGGCGGCGGCGTTCCAGGCGAGCCTCGCGCGGATCCAGGCGCTGGCCGGATCCATCGGGGCGCGGCTGTTGCCGACGGCGATGCATCCGTGGATGGATCCGGGACGCGAGACCGAACTCTGGCCGCACGAGTCGGCGTACATTTACCGGATGTTCGACCGGATTTTCGATTGCCGGAGGCACGGCTGGGCCAACCTGCAATCGGTGCACGTCAACCTGCCGTTCTGCGGCGACGCTGAATTCGCGCGGCTGCACGCGGCGATCCGGCTGGTGCTGCCGCTGATCCCGGCGCTGGCCGCGTCGTCGCCGGTGATGGAAGGCCGGGTAACCGGGGTGCTCGACAACCGGCTCGACGTATACGTCAACAACAGCCGCAAGATCCCGCACATCACCGGCGCGGTGATTCCCGAGCGGGTATTCAGCGCGGCGGAGTACAACGAGCTGATTTTCCAGCCGATGTTCCGGGCGATTGCGCCGTACGATCCGGAGGGTGTGTTGCAGGATGAATTCCTCAACGCGCGCGGGGCCATTGCGCGGTTCGACCGGGGGGCGATCGAGATCCGTCTGATCGATGTGCAGGAGACGCCGGCGGCCGATCTCGCCATCGTGGCCGCGGTGGTGCACGCAGTGCGGGCGCAGGCGGAGGGGCGCTACGCCCCGCTCACCGCACAGCAGGCGTGGGAGCCGGAGCCGTTGCGGACGATTCTCCAGGCGACGTTGCGCGAGGCGGAAACCACGGTCATCACCGACCGGGCATTTCTCGCCGCGTGGGGCCTCGAAGGTCCGGCGCGCGCCGGGGACGTATGGCAGGCGATCACGGCCGATTTGCGGCTAACCGATCCGGCCCTGGCCGACGCGCTCGCACACATCCAGCAGCGCGGCACCCTGGCCCGGCGTATGCTCAAGCGCCTATCCGCGACACCCACCCGCGACGACCTCACCGCCCTCTACCGCGACCTCGCCGACTGCCTTGCGGAAGGCCGGCTGCTGAACTAGCTCCGCCGGAGGAATGGTTCATGGTTTATGGTTAATGGTTGATGGTTGATGGTTGCCCGCCGGAGGCGGGATGGTTGTTGGTTCTATGTGCTTCGTTCATGGTTCTTCGTTCATGGCGATCACGAAGAAAGTCTGGTCCGAATAACCTCCAACCCAACCTACCCAATCCGGTCTTTTCTGCGGTCACTGTGACTCCCTCCTCCGGCGGGTAAGCCGCGCCTCCGGCGGGCAAGTCCGCGATTGCCGCGGTTACGCCCCCCTCCGTGCTCTCCGTGTCCTCGAGCGAAGCGGGTGGTAAAATCTTCTGGACTCGATAGCGATAGCGACGGCGACAGCGATCGCGAGGAAGGTCTGAGCTGAATAACTCCCAACCAGCCCCTATCCAATCCGGTCTTTTCTGCGGTCACTGCGACTCCCTCCTCCGGCGGGCAAGCCACACCTCCGGCGGGCAAGCCGCACCTCCGGCGGGCAAGTCCGTGTGATCCGCGTTCTCCGCGGATCCGTTCCCCCTCCGTGATCTCCGTGTCCTCCGTGGTAAAATCTTCTCTTCGCGGATTAGAGTTCGCTCGAGGTAAAGCTTTCGTTGGCCATGCCGGTGAGGTGGATGCCGCATTCCTGTTTCTGGTCCTTGCCCTTGGCGGGGTCGAAGTAGTCGTCGTTGATCGGCAGCTGGTGTTGTTTGCAGTAGGCGAACAGGCGGCGGGAATCCCAATCGAGCAATGGGTGGAACTTGTAGAGGCCGTCGGCGCGTTGCATCACGAACTGGAATTCACGGCGGTGGTCGGTCTCGTTGCGTTGCACACCGGACATCCAGGCCTGGGTGCCGTGGGCGCGGAGAGCTTGTTCGAGGATATCCACTTTCGCACGTTGCAGGTACTCCTCGGCGGTCTCCGTCGGTTCATCGGTGCCGACCGGGGGCGCGGGGATGCGGTGGCGTTCGACGGCGATGTCGAGTTGGTGCATCAGGCGTTCGGCGAAGGCCAGGGTCTCGGCGTTGTGGCCGGTATCGACGGAGATGATCGGGGTATCCGGCGCATGCTGCTTCACCAGGTGGAGCATCACCGCGGAATAGGTGCCGAAACTGGTGGTGAGGACCAGGGTGCGGCCCCATTGCTGGCGCGCCCAGAGGATCCGCTCCACCTCGTTCAGTCCCTCGAGGTAGGGATTGGCTTGTTGCAGGGAAATCATGCGGCAAGGTTACGCCATCCCGGTCGGGATTGCAGGAATTATTTCATCCGCGCGGCGGCTTCGCTGTACCACTGAGCCGGCCAGTGCAACAGGCGGCAGGTGTCGGCGTTGCTGTGGGTGAACACGCGGTCGATCTTCGCCCGGGTCGCATCGGTCAGGAATTCGTAGAAATTGACCGGAGGCGGTTCCAACAGTGACGGTTGGTAGTCGGGCAGGCCCAGGAAGCGGTACACACGCATCGCGGCATTCACCGGATCCGAGAAGTAGTCCTCGCTGCGCAGGAAGAGTAATTGTTCGGGCGGGAACACATCCATCCACCGGCGCACCTGCGGGGCATAAAGCCCGTGCGAGATGTACGAGTGGTTCAGGTTTCGCTCGGCGTAAATGCGGGGGTTGTCACGGAGCAATTGGTTGCCCTTCTCCATGCGTTTCGCCTCCACCTTGAGGGCCATGGAGAACGACAGGGATTCCACGCCTTGCCGCACCGCGTAACGGTAGTGGGAATAGGCGCGGTCGGTGGGATTGCGCAGCAGTGCAATCATTTTCACCGTGGGCAGGTTGTCCTTGATCCGTTCCGCGACCAGCGGGTGATGCAGGTAGAACGGCGAGGCCTCGCCGGTGATGTGGCCCTCCGGGCGCTTGCTCCCGTAATACCCGGAAAGCAGCGGGAACTGCCGGATGTACCAGTCCATACCCCGCTCGTAGTACAGGTCGAAGAAATGGATGTCGGGACGGACGGCAGGTACAACCCGGGGATGCTGCATGATGTAGTCATACAGACTCTGCGTTCCGGCGCGATGGGCACCGATGACGATGAAGTCGATCATCTAACGTACGAAGGCTCGTTTATCACTATTCCACCTGCCATCCTACACGGTAACAACGAAGTCTTGTACTAAAAAGTACCTGTAATCAGGCATTTGAGGATTGTGGAGTTGAAATTTTTCCGGCGGCGATGATACTTCGCAGGGTCGGACCGACCGACCTATGCGATGAAAAAACGTTTAACCCAACAGGCCCGATGCTGAACGATGGCATGACGACAAACGACGGCGAATCCGCCGCGCCGGTGATAGTCCCGCGGGAAGCCCACCCGATCAGCCGCAAGGACATCAGCAAGAGCACCCTCGACGTGTTGTACCGCCTGACCGAGGCGGGCTTTACGGCGTTCATTGCCGGGGGCGGAGTACGCGACCTGCTGGTCGGGCGGCATCCGAAGGATTTCGATGTCGCGACCGATGCGCGGCCGGAGCAGGTGAAACGCCTGTTCGGGTATTGCCGCCTGGTGGGGCGGCGGTTCCGGTTGGCCCATGTGCACCAGCGGGGTGAGGTGATCGAGGTTTCGACCTTCCGGGCCAACCTCGAGGATGCGCAACAGAAGTCCCGGTTCCACGAGAAATCGGAGGATGGCCTGATCCTGCGCGACAACATTTATGGCACGCCGGAACAGGATGCCTGGCGGCGGGACTTTACGGTCAACGCCCTGTTCTACAACATCCAGGATTACACGATCATCGATTACGTGGGCGGGCTGAAGGACATCGAAGCGAAGTTGATCCGCACCATCGGTGACCCGGATGTGCGGATGGTCGAGGATCCGGTGCGGATGATCCGCGCGGCGCGGTTCGCCAGTACGCTGGGCTTCCAGATCGAGGCGGAAACCGAGGCCTCGATCCGGCGCAACGCTCCGAACATCGCGATGGCCTAGCCGGCCCGGATGTTCGAGGAGATCCAGAAACTCTTCTACTGCGGACACTCCCGCGACGTGCTCCACCAGTTGATGCGGCTGGGATTGCTGGAACACATGCTGCCCGAACTGGATGCGGCGACGAAGGGCGACCAGCGCCACCTCCAGTGGATCGAGCGGGTCTGCCGCCAGCTCGACACCTGGCGTTCGCACCGGGTCCCGGTGACCGCGGAGCTGTTGTTTGCCTTGCTGTTCGGCCTGATCCACGAGGCGAAGATCGCCGAATTGACCGGCACCGGCATGCCGGTGTTCCAAGCCGCCGACCAGGCGGTGACCGAACACCTGTTCGCGCTCGCGCCGAAGGTGCTGATCCCGAAAGTGATCGGTCGCCACCTCGCCCAGTTGATGGCCACGCAACCGTACTTCATCGATATCAAACCAAGCCGGGTGAAACGCTTCATGCACCGCCCCTGCTTCCACGATGCCTTCATTTACTTCAAGATGCGTTCGCGGTTTGATGACCGCCATATGGATGAAGTGAAGTTCTGGGATGAACAGATCCGCGGCGAGGCCTGATCCGCCATGACGGCGTGCGCACTCCCGATCGATCCTGCGCAACTGAACCTGCCGCGCGGTGATTTGCTGCTGGTGGTGGACGTGGCCCGGCAGGAACTGATCGTGCTGGATGGAACGCAGGAACGCATCCGCTACCCGGTGTCCACCAGCCGGTTCGGGCTCGGGGAGCAGATCGATTCGCAACGCACCCCGCGCGGCCTGCACCAGATCGTCGAACGGTTTGGCGAGCGCACCGAGCCGGGTTCCGTCTTCGTATCGCGCAAATTCACCGGGGATGTGTTGCCGCCGCATGCATGGCGCGACGGGGACGGCGACCGGATCCTATCCCGCATCCTGCGTCTCGCCGGGGCACGGCCCGGATTGAATGCGGGTGGCCCGGTCGATTCGTACCAGCGGATGATCTACCTGCACGGCACCAACCACGAGGAGGCGGTCGGGGTGGCTCCGTCCTCGCACGGCTGTATCCGCATGAAGAACCGCGACATCGTCGCGTTGCATGACAGCCTGCGCGAACGCGAAGCGTGGTGCTGGATCGGCTGAGGCAGCGCGGCGACGGCCGGATCAGCGCGCTTTTTTCGGATGGCTTTCGAGGCCGGCGGCGCGCTGGATGGCATGCGGGCCGAGTTTTTCCCGGATGCCGTCCATGGCCTTGTCGAGGCGCGCCTGCTTCTCCTCGGTGACCACCTCCGGATCAGGGAAGAGGGATAACTGGGGATCGTGGGTGGCGGGGTCGGACAGGTTGCCCACCCCCACCCCGATGAGGCGGACCGGTTGGGGGAGTTTCTGGCGGTCAAACAGGGCGAGCGCATGGTCGAGCAGGCGCCGGTCGGAGCAGAACGGGCGCGGCGCGGTTTCCTGCCGGGTCATGGTCTGGAAATCCTCAAAGCGAAGTTTGATGGTCACGGTTTCCGCGACCAGGCCGGACTGGCGCAGGCGGCGCGCGACCTGTTCAGCGAGATCGACGAGGACATGGCGGACGATGGAGCGGTCGCTGATGTCGTGATCGAAGGTGGTTTCGGCGGAGATGCTCTTGGTCGCCGATTCGGTGATCACGGTGCGGTCGTCGAGGCCGCGGGCGAGGCGGCTGATGTGGTCGGCGAGGGCGGGCCCGACCAGTGGCACGAGCACGGAGGCGCCGACCTGCTGGAGGTCGCGGATGGTGCGGAAGCCGGCTTGGTGCAACTTTCCCTCGGTCACTTCGCCGACGCCCCAGATGCGGCCGACCGGCAGCGGCGCAAGGAATTCGACGATAGCTTCCGGTGCAAACGGCACCACGGTCAGACCATCCGGCTTCTTCAGGTCGCTGCCCAGCTTGGCGAGGAACTTGTTCGGGGCGATGCCGACCGAGGCGGTCAGGCCGGTTGACGAACGGATGCGGCTTTTCATCGCGGCGGCCATGGCCTCGGGCGACTTCCAGGCCCGGAGCGCACCGGTCACGTCCATGAACGCCTCGTCCACCGACACCTGTTCAACCAGCGGGGTGAAGGTGTGCAGCAACCGCATGATCTGTTCCGAGATTTCGGCGTAGCGGCTCATCCGCACCGGCGCGAAGATCGCCTGCGGGCAGAGCCGGTAGGCGGTGCGGGAAGGCATGGCCGAGCGGACACCGAAGGCGCGGGCCTCGTAGTTGGCGGTGGAGACCACGCCGCGTTTGTCGGGCGGGGAACCGACGACCAGCGGTTTACCGGCCCACTCGGGGTGGTCCAACACTTCGACCGCCGCGAAAAACGCGTCCATGTCGAGATGCAGGATACACGGCATGGTGCGCTTTCCCGGCGCGGGCGCAGGCCCGGTCAACCGTTGAGGACTTCGGCCAGCGACTGGCAGAGGTAGTCGATGTTCTGCGAGGTGATGCCGGCCACGCTGATGCGGCCGCCCTTCACGATGTAGATGCTCTTCTTCTCGCGCAGGAAGGCGACCTGCTCATCGCTCAGTCCGCTGAACGAGAACATGCCCTTCTGGCGGTTGATGAACGAGAAGTCGGTGGCGATGCCCTGGTCCTTCAGCGCCTGGACGAATTGGCGGCGCACTTCAGCGATGCGGGTGCGCATGGTGCCCAGTTCCTCGAGCCACTGGTTGGTGAGGACCTCGTCGGACAGGATCGCCGTGACGATCAGGCCGCCGTGGGCGGGCGGATTGGAGTAGTTCACGCGGATGGCGATCTCGATGTGGCTGAAGGCGATGTCGGCCTGGGCTCGGTTCGCGGCGATGACGCTCAGTGCGCCGGTGCGGTCCTGGTAGAGGCCGAAGTTCTTGGAGAACGAACTGGAGACCAGCAGTTCCGGGCAGGCGCGGACCATGGCGAGCAGGCCTTCGCGGTCCTCTTCGACGCCCGAGCCGAAGCCCTGGTAGGCGAAGTCGAGGAAGGGGATCCACCCCTTGCGGGAGGCGATGGCGGCGACTTTTTCCCACTGCGCGGCATCGAGGTCCACGCCCGAGGGGTTGTGGCAGCAGACGTGCAGCACGACGATGTCGCCGGCCGGGATGGCCTCGAGATCGGCCAGCAGCCCCGCCTCGTCCAACCCGCGGGTCGCGGCATGGTAATAGGCGTATTCCTTCACGGTGAAGCCAGCCGCCTCGAAGATGCCCTTGTGGTTCGCCCACGTAGGCCGGCTCACCCAGACGGTTGCCCCGCCGCGGATTTTCCGGAGGAAGTCCGCGCCGACGCGCAGGCCACCGGTACCACCGGGAACCTGGGCGGTGCGGATGCGGTTTTCCTGGATCGCCGGATGGTCGGCCCCGAGGATCAACGCCTGCACGAGCTTGCCGTATTCCGGTGCTCCGCCGATCGGCATGTAGGACTTCGTCGAGGCGGTGGCGAGCAGGCGTTCCTCGGCGGTCTTGACCGAAGGCAGCACGGGGGTCTGACCCTTGTCGTCCTTGTAAATTCCCACGCCAAGGTTGACCTTTAGCGGGTTCGGGTCTTTTTTCCAGGCTTCGGTCAGGCCGAGAATGGCGTCGGGGGGAGCGGCTTGGAGGTGTTCAAACATGGCGGTCACGCGGGGGTTCAGGAGTTGTAGTATGATTCAACGTAAGGGGTGATGGTGTCGGCTTCCGGTTTCACGATGCCCATTTCGCGCAGGCAGTTTTCGGGGGAGTCGGAGGCGTGGGCGGCGTTGATCATGATGTCCTTGCCGTATTCCTTGCGGACCGAACCGGGGCCGGCCTTGCTCGGATCGGTCGGGCCGAGGATCTTGCGAATCTTTTCCACCGCCTTGGGACCCTTGTAGATCAGGACGAGGCAGCGCGAGGTGCCGGGCTTGGCTTTGTCCTCGGGTTTGACCGCGGTCGGCCGCAGGCCGGTCATGAACTCGATGATCTGGTAGAATTGTTCATCACCGAAGCAGGGACCGACCAGTTCGCCGATCTGGGTTTTCACCGCATCCGGGAGGGCAAAGCCGAATTCCTCGCGCAGGGCTTCCGCGGCGCGTTCAGCCGAGGGCGCCTTGAGTTTGCTGCGCAGGACCTCCTGCACCGGGCCGTAGAATTCCTCGCCCTCGGCTACACTCATGCGGTGCACCTTGGCGCCGATGATGCGCAGTCCGGAGGCGGAGAAGAGATCGATGATATTGCCGGGGCGGGCGCTCGGGAATCGGAAGTTGTCGGGCTTGATGATGACCAGGGTCTTCTGGACATCCGCGCCTTCGGCCACATCATCGGCATCCTCGATCAAGCCGCCGTCGCTCAACGCGTGTTTCGTCCACAGCGCGAGCACCTGTTTGGCCGTCGCGGGCGTGCGGCTGATGGTCACCGCGGGCTCCACGTAACGGATCTGGTGGTTGTCGTCGTAAATAAGATCACCGAAGGTGTCGCGCACGGTCTCACCAGAGGTGGTCAATTTGCGCACGCTGCCAACGGCATCGCGGATCTTGGCGATCGCGTCATCACCCTCGAAC
>CALBHI010000266.1 GCA_937894535.1 uncultured Verrucomicrobiota bacterium | reverse complement strand
CCTCCAGCCTAGGTGTTCAGGTCGCCCCCATCTACGAAGCGATCACGGCGGTGCCGAATTGGCAAAACACCTTGATGGACCAGCCGACCGCGAACCATCCGAACGATGCCGGTTACCGGGTTGTCCGCAACGCGTTCCTCCAGACGATCGAAGAGGGCATCATCAACGGCCTGTACTGGTAAGCATGGCAGGCTCCCCGGCCCATACGCCCCCCTCCACCGGTGCCGAGGCCGGAGTCGGCATCGCTTACGACCTGCAGGCTTACAGCTTTTCGCCCCACGGCGGCATCGCCCGGATCTTCGACGAGCTGTTCGCCGTGATCGAGCACGGTGGATCTCCCTGGCGTGCGTACCTCTACCTTCAACATCCGCTGCAACGGGTACCCGCCGTCGGTCGCAACGTGCGTTTCCATCCGGACGGCATGGCCGCCCACCCGCTGCTACGCCGGTTTCCCTTGCTCCGCAAGCTGGCGGATCCTTTGCTGGCCCCCCGCCGTCGCCGCCTGAACCTGCGCTTATTCCATCCCACCTTCTACCCGGCTACGCATCCGTTTCCCTCCCTGCCGTCCATCGTCAACGTGTACGACCTCGTCCACGAATTGATCGATCGACCCGACAATATGCCGGACCCGTCCGGCTTCCTCGCCGTCAAGAAACGGTGGATTGAACAAGCCGCACGCATCATCTGCATCAGCGAAGCGACCGCCAACGACCTGATGTCCTACTACCATGTGCCACGTGAGCGCATCGACGTGATCCACCTCGGCTACAGCCGGACGTTCCGCCACAAACCCGAAACGCCCCCGGCCACCAAACCCTTCGTGCTCTATGTCGGCTCACGTCAACGCTACAAGAATTTCCACCGCCTGATCGCCGCGTATGGGCGCTGGAACCAACGCGACGCCTATGACCTGTACGTGGTGGGCTCCCCCGCCAGCCAGGAGGACCGACTCTCCCTCGATCTGGCCGGAAACCCCGCCGGGGTGACCTTCATCGGCGCACCCAGCGATGAGGAGCTGTGCACGCTCTATAACCAGGCCGCCGGCTTCGTCTACCCCTCTCTGAAGGAGGGATTCGGCATTCCCGTGCTGGAGGCCATGGCCTGCCGTTGCCCGATGCTGCTGTCAGACATCCCCGTATTCCGCGAAGTTGCCGGATCGCTGGCCCACTACATGGACCCGATGGACGTCGACAGCATGACCGGGGGGCTTGACCGGTTGGTGGCTACCGGGCGCACGGAGATACTCCCGGAGACGCAAACCCGTGCGACCCTTGATCGTTTCAGCTGGGACCGGTGCTCCCGCGAAATCCTCTCCGTGTACGAAAAGGTGCTCGCATGAATTCGCCGACCTCCCCCATCCCCGACTTCAGCGTGGTCACCTGCTGTTACAACCAGGGCGAATACCTCAAGGACAACATCGAATCGGTGCTGGCCCAGGGTATTTCCTCGTTCGAACACATCGTCATCGACAGCTCCACCGATGGCGTCGCCGAACGGGTGTGCCGCGACTACCCCCACGTCCGCTACATTTTCCAGGTCAAGTCCGGTCAGTCCGCCGCACTGAACCGCGGCTTCGCCGAGGCGCGTGGCCGTTACATCGCCTGGCTCAATTCGGATGACTACTATGAAAAAGGCGCGCTGGCCACCGCCCTGGCTCACCGCGATCGGATGGATCGCAAGGAACTGGTCTGCGGTGGCGCGGCGGTGGTCGATCAACACGGCCGTTTCCTGTGGCTGCTCCGCAACGGCCGGGTCCCGTTCTACCGTCTTCTCATGCACCCGCGCCTGTACCCCTACAACGGCTGGATGGTGATGCCGTGCCAGCCTTCCGTCTTCTTCGCCCGCAGCATGCTGGAGGAAATCGGACCGCTCGACACGAAGCTGAAGTTCAGCATGGATTACGAATTCTGGCTGCGCGCCCTGCGCCACGGCTACCGCTTTTGTTATATCCCGCAACTGTTTTCCTATTACCGCTACCACGAGACGTCGCTCAGCAACCAGGGCTACGACACCTTCCTTGACGAGTGGCGGGCGGTATCGGATCGCATCATCAGCGAATTGCCCCCCGCACAACAGCGGGCGGCGGCCTGGTGGTGGCGGTATATGCGCATCGAGAGTTTCTTCGTTGGCCGCCACAAACGCGCCGAGCAACACGTGGCCGTCCGGTTTGGGCATGATCCCGGACACCACCCGCTCCACAAGCGCATGTTGGTGGTGGCACGCTCCGCGTTGATCGCACCCTGGTACCCCATCACCGTGTTCTACCGGTTGGTATCCGGCTACGACAAACAACGCATGTGAACGGATGAACACGCCGGTACCCAGCCCCGTCACGGTCAGCGCGATCGTCCCGCTCTACAACGGCAGCACGACGATCGACCGCGCCCTGCAGAGCTTTATTGACCAGGATGGCCCCTCCGCGGAATGCATCGTGGTGGATGACGGCTCGCGCGACGACAGCCTCGCCCGCGCCCGCGCCTGGGCCGACCGGTTTCCTGGCCGGATTACCGTGCTGACGCATCCCGGCAACGTAAACCGGGGTGTCGCCGCCACCCGAAACCTGGCCATCCGGCATAGCCGCGGCACCTATATCGCCTTTCTGGATGCCGATGATGCCTGGCATCCGGAGAAGTTGCGCCGGCAAATCGGCTACATGGAAGAACACCCGGCCTGCGGCCTCACCTACACCGAAGCCCGCATCCACCGCGACGAGGAAACCGCGGGTTTCATCGCCGGAACCGAGGTGCTCGGCCATGCACCACCCAAGGGGCGCGGCTTGTGTGTCACCCAGATCCTTACCATCTCCCTGAATTACATTTTCTCGACCGTGGTCGTTCGCCGCGACCTGCTGGACATCACCGGCTTGTTTGACGAAGACCTGCTATACCAGTCGGAAGACCGGATCCTGGTCGCCAAGGTGGCCGCGGTGACGGACATCGCCCGCATCCCCGGCGTCCTCTGCGACTACCATGCGCATGCCAGCAATTATTCAGCCGGGGCGATGCGCGACGGCCTGGTGCCGGCCATCTTCCTAGAGTTGCGCACCCGCGTCGCCGTATGGCTGAAGGACCGCCGTGATCTGCGGCCCTGGACGCGCGGCATCGTATACCGCCTGATCCCCGACACCGCGGTCGCCGCCCTGCTGTCCGCCCGCGCCCCGCGGGAAAAAAACAACCTGCAACGGAACGTAAAGGCCATCCTCCGCGCCTATCCGACCGCCCTGCCCTTCCTGGTATATGGACTGATCAAGCATTCGCGGATCGGCGCCTGGCTCCGGCTCAACCGGCACTGAAAATCCATCGGCATCGACCGTTCCGTCCACCCCATCGTGCGTTGACAAGGACGGCGTTGTTTGCGACGGTTTCCCCACGAAATCACAGGTGTGGATATGACAATAGCTTGGAAACAAAAACGCGTGGTCGTGACCGGGGGTACGGGCTTTTTGGGAAGCCATTTGTGCGACGCCTTGGCAAGCCGGGAGCCCGCCGCCTTGTTCCCGGTCGGCCTGCGCAACTACAACCTGTGCAGCCTGGACGGCATCACCCGCATGCTGGACGACAAACGCCCGGACGTGGTGTTCCACCTCGCCGCACGCGTGGGCGGCATCGGAGCCAACCGCGAACACCCGGCGGAATTCTTCTACGACAACCTGATGATGGGCGTTCAACTGCTCCACGAATGCTGGAAGCGCGGCGTGGAAAAAGTCATCCTGCTTGGCACCGTCTGCGCCTATCCGAAATTCACGCCGGTCCCCTTCAAGGAGGATGACATCTGGAGCGGCTATCCGGAAGAGACCAACGCGCCCTACGGCCTGGCCAAGAAGATGCTACTGGTCCAGTCACAGGCCTACCGCCAGCAGTATGGGTACAATTCGATTTTCCTGCTGCCGGTGAACCTGTATGGTCCACGTGATCACTTCGACCCGTCGATTTCGCACGTCATCCCCGCCATCATCAAGAAGTGCGTGGAGGCCCGCGACCAGAACCTTTCCTTCATCGAAGCGTGGGGCGACGGCTCACCGACCCGCGAGTTCCTGTATGCGCCGGATGCTGCACAGGGCATCCTCATGGCGGCTGATCACTACAACAAGAGCGAGCCGGTGAACATCGGCAGCGCCTTCGAAATCAGCATCAAGGACCTCACCGAAACCATCGCCCGCCTGACCGGCTTCAAGGGTGAGGTACGCTGGAACAAGGACATGCCGAACGGGCAACCACGGCGCAAACTCGACGTGACCCGGGCGGAGCAGGAATTCGGCTTCCGCTCCTCGACCACGTTCGAGGATGGATTGCGGGAAACCATCCGCTGGTACGAAGCCAACCGCGACCACGCGGCGTGATTCAGCCGGTTAGTTCCCCAGCGGGAGCGTTCCGTTAAAACCGAATTGGGTCGTGGTGAACCCCGCCTGGCTCTGCATCCGGTACCAATTGCCACTCGGCGGGTGGTAACAGCCGTAGTCATCCCGGCCATCGCCATCCCAATCCCCGACGATGGCTATCGTGCCTGAAAAGCCGAATTGGGTGGTCCGGAATCCGTCCGTGCTCATCATCCGGTACCAATTGCCGCTCGGAGCATGGTAACAGCCATAATCGTCTTTCCCGTCACCATCCCAGTCACCCACGATCGGCTGGGTGCCGTCAAAGCCGAACTGCGTGGTCTTGAAGCCATCCCGGCTCAACATGCGGTACCAGTTGCCGCTCGGGGGATGGTAGCAGCCATAGTCGTCCTTCCCGTCCCCGTCCCAGTCGCCCACGATGGGCAAGGTGCCGGCAAAGCCGAACTGCGTGGTCTTGAACCCTTCCGTGCTCATCATCCGGTACCAATTGCCGCTCGGTGGGTGGTAACAGCCGTAATCGTCCCGGCCATCCCCGTCCCAGTCGCCCACGATGGGCAGGGTTCCGTCAAAGCCGAATTGCGTGGTTTTGAAACCCTGCGCACTCA
>CALBHI010000265.1 GCA_937894535.1 uncultured Verrucomicrobiota bacterium | reverse complement strand
AGATCATAAGGTGATCCGCGGTACACACAACGGCGAGCACGGCGGAGATTCGCGAGGCCCGGGTACAACGCCCCACCGACCACGCCTTCAACCAAGCCAATACCGCCGCCAGCATCACGTAGGCCGTAATCGGGGTGTGGTGCGCCTGATGCAGGAACGGTTTTCCGGACATCCCAACCACCACATGCAACAGCGGAACCGTCACCAACATGGCCACCCGCAGATCGCGACGGACCAACAACCACGCCAGCAGCGAGAAAACCAGCACCGGCCAGCCCACCGCATCGGCGAGAACCGGACCGTTTTCCTCCAACCCGATCCAGAACCGCTGGTACGCGGGTAACTCCTTGAACGCCGCAGGCAGCGCGAAGTTCGCGGTGTACTGGAAGAAATGCAGAACGGCATCCACCTGGGCGTCGAAATGGACGATCAAAGCCGGCGAGGTCAGGAAAATCGACACCAGGCCCACCGAACCGGTGAACACCCACCGTGCCATCGCCGGACGCGACACGATGCCACCGCGGGTCCGGCTGTACAGGACATGGCCGATCAAGACCGGCAGGAAGGCCATGCCGCCGTGGTATTTCGAGGAAAACGCGGCGGCGACACAAAACGCCCCGCCGGCGAGGTCCCGCCAGCGGCCGGCCTCGGCAATCCGCAATCCGAACCACAAGGAAGCCAGGCAGAAAAACGCCACCGTTGAATCGTTCGAGGCGAAATGCGCGGCGCTGATGTCGAGCGGCGAGACCACCATCAGGGCCGCGGCCATCCAACCGGCGGCCGGGTGAAAGCGGCGGCCGATGGCCACCAACAGCGGGATGGACAACGCGGACAAAAACGCGTTCCAGACCCTCGTGATCCAGTACAAGCTTACATACGAAGGCGGCTCGACCGGTCCCTCCCACGCACCGGTCCAGGTGCGCCAACCGGCCTCCACCGCCATCGACCCGCGCACGATCCACTCAACGAGATGGCTGTTGAAATACGGATACCCGTCGTAATCGGAGTGGCCCTGGAAAACCAGGTAATCGCCGCGCAGGAACTGCTGAACCGCACGCATCTGCTTCGGCGTGTCGGGATGGTAAACCGAATCAAGATGCAGGTCGTGCGATAACCCGAATAAACGCAGCGCGAAGGCAACGACAAAGAGCGCCAGGACGATTCGCTTGTGTGTGGACGAAAAGGGCATCGGCACATCCTAGCAACCAGCGGACGCCGATACCACGGAGAAATGGATGGTTCAACGGTGGCTCAGCGCCACGTCGCGCCAGCCCTCGACCACCCGCGTGACCCTGGCCCGGCCGTCCTCCAGCCGCACCGGAGCCCCGGCGGGATCGGCGTTTACCCCCTCCACCAACACAGTTTCGCAGGCATCAAACCCCATAAACGAAAAGGCGTGCTGCAGCAGCGGCGTGGCGTGATCCCACGCGGCCCGTTCGCCTTGATACCAACCACCGGCGGTGATCAGTACCAGCGCTTCCCGGCCCTGCATCAAGCCGCGATAACCGGAGGCATCGGCGTTCCAGGTCCGCCCTTTCTGCATCACCGCATCCAGCCAGGCCTTGACCGCCGCGGGCAGCGAGAAGTTGTAGAGCGGAAACGCCAGTACCACCCGGTCGGCGGCCTCGACCTGCTCGGCATACCGGTCGAACGGAGCGAGTGCGGCCTGCTCGGCCGGAGCCAGCGTTTGTCCAAGGTACTGACGCCGTTCGTACAGCGGGACCGTGCGGGCATCAAGGACCGGCGGCGGATGCAACGCCAGGTCCGTCTCGCTGGCCCATCCGCCGGGCACGGCGTTGCGTGCGGCATCCAACAGGTGCCGGGTGCGCGAACGTTCCCCGCGGGGAAGGAAATGGACCAGCGCGACGTGCATGGGATCTTCCGTTTAACCGCGATCAGCCAACAACGCCGCGACACCACGGCGATGGCCCCATACCAGGAAGGCGGCGAGCACGGTGATCAACACCACCGGCGGATCGAACAAACCGGCCCCGGCGGTGATGAACGCGTGGAAGGCGATGATGTTCACGATGATCGGCACCAGGATCAGCAGGCCGAGCGGACGGGTGCGCGGCACGGCAACGAGGGCACCGCCGATGACCTCCAGCACCTTGACGAAGGCGAGGAAGCCGGTGGCATAGATGGCGCCGAAGAACAGGGCCGGGGGCGAACCTTCCGGCGGCGGGGGCGGCATCGGAATGAAGTCCAGGAAGAAATTCAACCCGAACACCACGAACAACAGGCCGAGCAAGGCGCCGGCCACGATCTGAGCTTTTTTCATGTGTACTCTCCTTTTGGTTCTGTTTACGCGATATCAAACAACAGGGCTTCCGCATCACCGGCCGCCACCATCCGGTGCACGCCGGCGGATTCGCTCTGCGCGCCGTCACCCGCGGACAGGTGCATGCCATTCAGGGCGACCGAACCGCGCATCACCTGCAGCCAAAGACCACGGTCTTTGTCGAGCGTATGCTCCACGGCCTGTCCGGCGGACAGCTTGATGCGGTAGACCCGGGCGTCCTGGTGAATGACCGCGGATCCATCGCGGCCGTCCGGTGAAATGACCAGCACCTTCGGCTCGTTGGCCTGGGCGGGTTGCGGGTGCCACTCGGTATAACCGGGAACGAGGCCGCGTTCACGCGGCAGGATCCAGATCTGCAGGAAATGCGTTTCCTTGTCGCTGGCATTGTACTCGCTGTGGGTCACCCCGCGGCCAGCGCTCATCAACTGGATCTGACCCGGCTCGAGCACACGCTGGTTGCCCATGCTGTCGCGGTGAGCCAGCGCCCCATCGAGCACGTAGCTGAAGATCTCCATATCGCGGTGCGGATGGGTCGGAAACCCTTCGCCGCCACGCACCCGGTCCTCGTTGATCACACGCAGGGAACGGAAGCCCATGAACTTCGGGTCATGGTAATCCCCAAACGAGAAGGTATGACGGCTCTTCAGCCAACCGAAGTCGGCCAAACCCCGCTCGTCGGATGGTCGCACGCTCATGGGATGATGGATGGTCTGGTTCATGGTTTGTTCCTCGCGTTACGACCTCACCAGTACCATGCGCCCTCTGATATACAAACTATATCTTTTATATCATTGTGATAGGTGATAGATATGAAGCATGGAACTGCGCCATCTCCGTTACTTTGTCGCCGTGGCCGAGGAGTTGCACTTCGGGCGCGCGGCGGCCCGTCTGCACATCGCCCAACCGCCGCTGAGTCAGCAGATCCAGGCCTTTGAACGCGAGCTGGGGGTCACCCTGTTCAACCGCTCACGGCGGCATGTGGAGTTGACCGATGCGGGACGCATGTTGCTGCCGGAAGCGCGGGCGACGCTGGCGCAGGCGGAACGGGCGGAGGAGATGGCGCGGGCGGCGGCGGCGGGAACCCGCGGCCGGTTGGTGGTCGGGTTCGTGACTTCCTCGGGCTACACCGTGCTGCCGCGTGCGGTGCGGCGCTTCCGAGCCGCCCACCCCGGCATTGAACTCGTGTTGCACGACATGATTCCGGCGCGGCAGCTCGAAGCGTTGGAGCGGGGCGAGATCGACATCGGCTTGATGCGCCCGCCGATCCTTCATCCTGACATGCACCATGTCCCGGTGCTGGAGGAACCGATGGTCGCGGCCCTGCCCCACGATCACCGGCTGGTTCGCCGCCGCTGGATCCACCTGCGCGAGCTGCAGCCGGATCCGTTCATCCTTTTTCCGCGCCGGCACGGACCCGGCCTGTACGATGTCATCACCGCGGCGTGCCGCGAGGCGGGATTCACCTGCAGCCCGGCCTACGAACCGAACGACATGCCGTCGGTGCTGGCGCATGTGGCGGCGGGCCTGGGGGTTTCCATCGTGCCGGAGTCCATGGTCGCGTTCCACACCGAGCTGATTGTGTACCGGCGGATCCGCACACCGGCCATGCAGGTCGCCCTGGAACTGGTATGGCCGCGCCAGCGCCTGTCCACGGCGGCGACGGCGTTCCGCGACATCGCGGCGTCGGTGGGCCGCGGCTGCCGGACCTTTCTCGAACAGCGCACCGCGCCTTCCTGATTCTTGCCAAGGCCGCCGCGCCGGACCATACTGCCGGGACATGACGAGGTATCCATGAGCAAACCCGCCGCCGGTCCATCCCTGCCCTTCCTGTTGATGATTGCCGGCACCGCCGCGCTGGGCGGCTTCCTGTTCGGTTTTGATACGGCGGTGATCAACGGCGCGGTGATCGCGCTGGAGACCACGTTTGATGCCACGCCCTGGGTCATCGGTCTTTCGGTCTCGCTGGCCCTGCTCGGATCGGCGGTCGGGGCTTTCGCGGCCGGACCGCTCGCCAACCGGTATGGACGGATCCGTTGCATGGTGACCGCCTCGGTCCTGTTCACCATCAGCGCCCTCGGCTCGGGATTGCCGGTGACCATCTGGGATTTCATTTTCTGGCGCATCCTCGGCGGCATGGCGGTCGGTGCGGCCAGCGTGATCGCCCCGGCCTACATTGCCGAAGTATCGCCGGCACACCTGCGCGGACGGCTCGGTTCGCTGCAGCAACTGGCCATCGTGATCGGCATCTTTGTCTCGCTGCTCAGCAACTACGCGATCGCCCGGGCCGCCGGTTCGGCCGAGGCTCCGTTCTGGTTCGGGATCACGGCCTGGAAATGGATGTTCTGGATGGAGATGGTGCCGGCGGTGGTGTACGGCCTCGCCGCGCTGCGCATCCCGGAATCGCCGCGGTACCTGGTCGCCCGCGGCCGCATCGACGAAGCCCGTGCGGTCCTGCTCAAGGTGCTCGGCGGGGACGTGGACCACAAGATCGAGGAGATCCGGCAGAGCCTGCACAGCGACACCCCGCCCTCGTTCCGCGACCTGCGTGGCAAGCTGGGTGTCTTGCCGGTGGTGTGGATCGGCATCGGCCTCTCCGCATTCCAGCAGTTCGTCGGCATCAACGTGATTTTCTACTACGGCAGCGCCTTGTGGCGGGCGGTCGGATTCTCCGAACACCATGCCCTGGCGTTAAACGTGCTGACCGGCTTGACCAACATCCTGACCACGCTGGTGGCGATTGCCACGGTGGACCGGTTTGGGCGTCGCCCGCTCCTGCTCATCGGCTCGCTCGGCATGGCGGTGACCCTCGGCACGATGGCCGTGGTGTTCGCGCAAGCGCCGCTGGACGCGGGTGGTTCGCCGGTGCTCGAGGGAGCGGCGGCGTGGGCCGCCCTGGTCGCCGCGAACCTGTACATCTTCTTCTTCGGCGCGTCGTGGGGACCGGTGGTGTGGGTGCTGCTCGGGGAGATGTTCAACAACCGGATCCGCGCCGCCGCGCTGGCCATCGCCGCCTCGGCGCAATGGGTGGCCAACTTTGTTGTTTCCACGACCTTCCCGCCCCTTTCCAAGGGCCTCGGTCTTGGCGCGGCCTATGGCCTCTACACCGCCTGCGCGGCGCTCTCCTTCGTGTTCGTCCTGACCCTGGTCAAGGAGACCAAAGGCCGCGAACTCGAGCAGATGGAGTGAGGTGGTGGTGGTCGAAGCCGGATGTGTCGCCAGCGGCTTGAGGGCAAGCCGCTCCACCCATGAACGAACAGTGCGCCCCTCTTTTTGGTGTTGAGCCAGACTGGCGGAGGGGGTGGGATTCGAACCCACGGTGGACTTGCGCCCACGACAGTTTTCAAGACTGTAGCCATAAACCACTCGGCCACCCCTCCGTGTAAGCAGGCGGCATCCTACGACACTTCGGGCCGGCGCAACAAGAAAAGACCGGCCGGATCGAGTCGCCGGTTGCCCGGCCGGTTCGACTGGATTATCGTCCGGGCATGAACGTGTTGATCGCCGGGTGCGGGTATGTGGGAATGCGGGTGGCAGAGTTGCTACACACGCAGGGTCATGCGGTGTGGGCGTTGCGGCGCTCACCGGGCGAACCGCTTCCGTTCCTGCGCTGGGTGCAGGGCGACCTGACCGCTCGCGAGCATCTGGATCTTCCCGAAGCCATCGATGCGGTGGTGCTGGCCGCGGGGTTGCGGCGCGACACGGAGAACCGGTACCAGGCGCTTCTGGTGGACGGGTATGGCCGGCTGCTCGATGTCCTGTACAACCGCACCCGGCCGCCCGATCGCTGCGTGATGGTGTCCACCACCGGGGTGTTCGCGGAGTCCGGTGGCGGCTGGGTGACCGAAACCTCGCCGGTGGACCGCGAGCGTTCCCCGGCGCGGTATTACCTCGGCGGCGAGGATCTGGTGCACGCCCTGCCGGGACGCCATGCCGTGGTGCGCCTCTCCGGCATCTACGGACCGGAGCGGCACCGCTTGATCCGCGAGGTGCGTGAGGGCCGTGCCGTGCAGATTCCCCCGCCTCCTCATTACCTGAACCAGATCCATGCCGAAGACGCCGCCGGCGCCATCGCGCACGTCGTGCGACTGGAACAACCGGAAGCCTGTTATGTGGCAAGCGATACCGAACCGGCCGACCGCAACGACGTATTGGCCTGGCTGGCCGGGGAACTCGGGGCCGGCTCCCTGCCACCGAGTGAAGATCCGGCGGACCGGCCCGGGCGGCGCTCCGGCAATAAACGCTGCGACGCGTCGCGTCTGGTGGCCAGCGGTTACACGTTCCGCTATCCGACCTACCGCGAAGGCTACCGCGCCCTGCTCCACGGCGCATAACCGTTGCCCTCAAAACGGGATTGGCAGCCAAGGGCGAAAGGCGCATGATCACGGATAACGCGTGATGTTTGATTTCCAGATCCCCCTCGCCACCGCGGCAGGCGCAGGCCATGGGGGTGCAATGACCGCGGCGATGGCAACGTTTATCCTGCAGTTGGCCGTCGTCATGATTGCGGCCAAACTCGGCGGCCTGTTGGTCAGCCGTGTCCTGAAACTGCCGGATGTCATTGGCGAACTCGGTGCCGGTATGGTCATCGGCCCCTACGCGCTGGGCGGTTGGTCCTTGTTCGGCCTGCCCCCGATCTTTCCGCCCACGGGTGAGATCATCAACATCAGCCAACCGCTGTATGGCTTGTCCACGGTGGCCTCGGTGCTGTTGCTGTTCATGGCCGGCCTCGAAACCAACCTCAAGCTGTTCCTGCGCTACTCCACCGCCGACATCGTGGTGGGCGTGGGCGGCGTGGTGTTATCCTTTGGATTGGGCGCGGCCTGCGCGGTGTGGTTCGGCGTCGCGGAGCACCTGATGGATCCCGGCGCGTTGTTCCTCGGCGTGATCTCGACGGCAACCTCGGTCGGCATCACCGCCCGCATCCTGGCCGAACGGCGCAAGACCGACACGCCCGAAGGCGTGACCATCATGGCCGCGGCGGTGCTGGACGATGTGCTCGGCATTGTCTTGCTGGCGGTGGTGGTCGGCATGGCCCACCTCGATGGATCAGACAGCGGGGCCATCGCCTGGGGCGAAATCGGTTGGGTGGCCGCCAAAGCCTTCGGGTTCTGGCTGATCTGTACGGCGCTGGGCATCCTGCTGGCTCGCCGCATTTCCGGTTTGCTAAAGACCTTCCGCTCGTCAGCGGCGATCACCACCATCGCCTTCGGCCTCGCCCTGCTGCTCGCCGCCCTGTCGGAAAAGTCCGGCCTGGCCATGATCATCGGGGCCTACATCATGGGGCTCTCGCTCTCGACGACCGACCTCGCCCAGTTCCTCCAGGAGCAACTCAAGGGGTTCTACAACCTGGTGGTGCCGGTATTCTTCTGCATCATGGGCATGCTGGTGGATGTGACCTTGTTGCCCGCGGTGCTGGGTATCGGCTTGGCCTACACCGCGCTGGCCACGGCGTCAAAAGTGCTGGGCTGCGGCCTGCCGGCGCTGGTGGCGGGTTTCAACCTGCGGGGCGCGGCGCGCATCGGCATCGGGATGCTGCCACGCGGCGAGGTCTCGCTGATCATCGCCGGGATGGGGCTCTCCGCCGGGATTATCGATGCCAGCATTTTCAGCACGGCCATCATGATGACGGTGCTGACCACGTTGATCGCGCCACCGCTCCTGGTGCGGACCTTTCAGGGATCATCCGGCGTGCGCGACATCACCCGGCAGGATGACTCGGACGAGCGCACCTTCCCGATGATCTTTCCTTCGCCGGACATTGCGGAGTTCGTGCATACACGGATCATCAAGGCGTTTCACCGCGAGGAGTTTTTCGTGCACACCCTGCATGAAGACGCCCGCCACCACCAGATCCGCAAAGACGACATCGCGGCTTCCATACGCCTTGAGGAATCAACGATTACCCTGGTGATGTCCGAGCGCAGCGAACACGTGGTCCGCTTTATCGTACTGGAGGAACTCCTGGCGATGGAGGATGTGTTCGAGGCCTGCAAACACGTGGGCGGCATGCAGGACATGGGCAGCCAATTGCTCTCCGACCTGTACCGGTGAAAATCTTCAGCCGGGCTTCACCGCACCATCCGGTTCAACCCGGAAACCGGAGTTGAGCAACCGCGGCTCAATCGTTCCGTCCCACTCTGCATCCTCGACGGTTCCATCTTTCCGGTTTCGCCCTCGCCATTTTTTAACCGCAGATAACGCAGAGCTCGCAGAAGGGGAATGTTTATGATCCAACATGACCACGCGCCTAAAACGGGTACATCCCCTGCCCCATCCGCGCCATCCGCGACATCCGCGGTTCAATCATTCCGTTCCACGCTGCGTCCTCTGCGACCTCCGCGGTTCCGACGCCTCCATTCGGGTTCAATCCAGACTCGCCGACCGCCACCAGAGGTGGTGCCGGTCCTCAAGGTCATCCTTCGACGGGAATGGGTAATAAACGACGCCGGTCGGATCGCCGAGGAAGAAGCCCCGCCCGATGGTCCGGTAGAACGCGATCAGCACCGGATTGCGTTCGACTGTTTTGGTGATCTTGCCCGTCCCGTGACCGAGTGACTCCACACAATCCACGATGTGGGCCGGATTGGCATACGGCAGGTAGCCGGCCAGCGTGCCATCCGCCTCGCGTTCGATCAACGAATCGGCGAACAAGATACGCGGCACGTGGACCGGGTTCGCCGGATCGGTGATGAACCGCACGAACGCCTGCGGATCCAGCGAGGACACCACGCGCGGGGTGACCGGGGCCAGCTCGGTGTAGAGGTGGACCGGAGCGGCATTCGCCGGGGCGGCATACGGCTGTGGCGACAAGGCCAGCACACGTCCGTCGCGGGTGACCAGATGGAGATTCCGGTACGCGGTCAACGGCAGATGCTCCAGCACCCGGTAGATGCTGGCGTATTTGCTGCGCCGGGGCGAACCGTCGTGGTGCGGCTGGCACTGCGCCTTCACCGCATCGATCTTCAGGAAGTCCGACTTCACGTCGGGATCCAACTCGAAGAACATCAGGTTACCGGACGTGTGTTTTTGCGTACCGGTAGCCATGTAGGCACCAAAGGACTCGGGTTCGAGGTGGGAGGCGACCAACGCTTCGCCCTGGTAGCAGAGCAGGTAGAGATGAATGTTCATGGTGGTGCTCCTTGTCAGTTACCGAGGTTCAACAAGTGGCCAATGGCCGGGGCGTATTTCACGATGAGACCGGCGAAGACGATGCTGACCATGGTCATCAGTTTGATCAGGATGTTCAACGACGGACCGCAGGTGTCCTTGAACGGATCGCCGACGGTATCCCCGACGACTGCCGCCTTGTGGGCCATCGATCCCTTGCCGCCCAGATGGCCAGCCTCGATGTATTTCTTGGCGTTGTCCCACGCGCCGCCGGAATTGGCCATGAACACCGCCACGGAGAATCCGGCACACAGGCCGCCGACCAGCAGGCCGAGTACCCCGGCTACGTTCAAGACGAGTCCGGTGACCACGGGCAAGGCGATGGCGAGGATGGAAGGCACGAGCATTTCGCGCTGGGCCCCAGCGGTGGAGATGGCCACGCAGCGGGCATAGTCGGGGCGCTCGGTGCCGGCCATGATGCCCGGCTTCTCCTTGAACTGCCGCCGCACCTCCTGAACCATGGCGAACGCGGCACGGCCGACCGCCTTCATGGTCATCGCACTGAACACGAACACGGCGAGCACGCCGATGAACACGCCGACGAGGACCTTCGGATTCATCAAGGTGGCATCGTAGAGGGTCATATAGTCCTTGAGGCTGGCTTTGCGGGGCACGATGCTCGTGCCGTCGGCGGCGAGGATCGTTCTATCCTTCACCTTTTCACCGACCTCGTTGATGATCAGACTCACCGTGCCGCCGTCGGGCGTGGTTACCCGCACCGCTAGATCGCCGGAGCCTTCAAAGGCGCTGAGGGTGTGGAACTGTTCCTCCTCGCGGTCGCCGACGGCGGCTCCGGGCAGGAAGATCGCCCACTTCTTGTTGTAGTCGGCGCCGATGCTGGCGACCCGCTGGGCCTCCCCCGCAGACGGGGCGGCGTATTCGATGGCAGCCTCGCGGTGGATGCCGATGCGCACCTCCTCGATGTAGCTGGCGAGCAGGGCCAACGCGGTCAGTGCGGCCGATCCGATGGCGAAACCTTTGCCGATCGCCGCGGTGGTGTTGCCGAGTGAATCGAGCGCGTCGGTGCGTTGGCGCACCTCCTTCGGCAATTCGCTCATCTCCGCATTGCCACCGGCGTTATCGGCAATCGGACCGTAGGCATCGGTGGCCAGGGTCAAGCCGAGGGTGGAGAGCATACCGACGGCGGCGATGCCCACGCCGTACAGGCCAGCGAGAAGGTCCTGGAAGCCGTCCATCACCGCGAAGCTCAACAGCGTGCCGAGACAGACCGCGAGCACCGGGATCCAGGTGGACATCATGCCCTCGGCGATGCCCCCGATGATTACCGTGGCCGGACCGGTGGCCGCCTGCTCGGCGATGAAACGCGTCGGGGCGTACTCGGACGCCGTCGCCCACTCGGTACCTTTGCCGATGACCACACCGAGCACGACTCCGATGGTGATCGACCAGAACACGCCGACCGGCATGGCGAGAAATTTTACCAGGAACCAGGCCCCGACGATGATCAGCACGCTCGACACGTAGATGCCGCGATTCAGCGCGGCCAGGAGCGTTTTCATTGTCGCATCCTCCTTGGTACGCACGAGGAAGATGCCGAACACCGACAACACGATGCCCATGGCGGCGAGCAGCATCGGGGCGGAGAGGAAGGCGAAGGTTTTCGTGGCATCCCACCCCGACACGGTGGCGGCAGCCACGCCCAGCGCGGCGGTGGCGAGGATCGAACCGGCGTAACTTTCGTAGAGGTCCGCGCCCATGCCGGCGACATCGCCGACGTTGTCGCCCACGTTGTCGGCGATGGTCGCGGGGTTGCGCGGATCGTCCTCGGGAATGCCCGCCTCCACCTTGCCGACCAGGTCGGCCCCGACATCAGCCGCCTTCGTGTAGATACCGCCCCCCACACGCGCGAACAGCGCCTGGGTGGACGCGCCCATGCCGAAGCACAACATGACCACGGTGATCGTCTCGAGGTTCATCGGGTGACCGCCGGTCACCACGTGGTTGTATTTGTAGAGGTACAGGAACCAGGCGGTGATATCGATCAGGGCGAGGCCGACCACGGTCAGGCCCATGACCGCCCCGGCGCGGAAGGCGATGGTCAGGCCGCGGTTCAGCGACTCGCTTGCGCCCTGGGCGGTGCGCGACGAAGCGAGCGTCGCGGTCTTCATGCCGATGAATCCGGCAAGTCCGGAGAACAAGCCCCCGGTCAGGAAGGCGAACGGCACCAGGCGGTGCTGCACCCCGAGCACGAAGGCCATATACGACAACAGGCCAACCAGAACCAGGAACACCACGCCGACCACCTTGTACTGGCGGCGCAGGTAGGCATAGGCGCCTTCGCGCACATACCCGGCGATCTCCTGCATGCGTGCGTTACCGGGGTTCGCCGCGGCGATGCCACGGTAAAAAACAAAAGCCATGACCAAGGCAAGAAATCCCGCCAGCGGGGCCAACCACCACCAACCCGGCAACAGGCGCTCCGCCTCGACGAGGCCGACCTCGGCTCGCGCCCAAGCCGGAAGCATCCAAACGCCCACCGCCACCATCCATCGCTGCATCCAGGTTCGTGTATTCATAGGGTCTCGCGTGTCGGGTTGTCCGGCGTGTCGCCGCCGGTTGACTGAACATAAAAACAACGGGAACGACACACGAAGCGAAAAGCCCCGGATAAGCCGACAAACCATAAATCGCGCATACCGGATCAAGAACATCCCCGATGCGCGCCTAGTCCGCCGGGTGTCCAGTCGCTGGACCACGAAAAAGGGCGGTTGTCCAATGACTGGACAACCGCCCATCCCCACTACCCCACGCGCGGCGATGCGGTCAGAGCAGCATCGGCGCAATGATCAATGAAACCACGCACATCAGTTTGATGAGAATGTTGATGGAAGGGCCGGCGGTATCCTTGAACGGATCGCCGACGGTGTCGCCGACCACCGCGGCCTTGTGGGCCGGCGATCCCTTGCCGCCGTGTGCACCGCCCTCGATGTATTTCTTGGCGTTGTCCCACGCGCCGCCGGAATTGGCCATGAACAGCGCCATCAGCACACCCGA
>CALBHI010000264.1 GCA_937894535.1 uncultured Verrucomicrobiota bacterium | reverse complement strand
CGACTCGGTCCCCAGGGTGGCGTCGAGTACATCGAGACCTACCTTGGCTCCTTCGTCGGATCCTGTGCCATTTTTCTCGTGGTGTTCTATGCCTCGGGCATGTATGAACGCGCCGCGCTGGTGCGCAAGGCCCACTCGTACCGCCTCCCTTTGGTGGCTGTGCTGATCAGCCTGGCCCTGATCGTCCTGATCTTTTACGCCAAGGCGCAACTCAACCTGGGCCGCGGCATCCTGATGCTGGCCGGCGTCTTTATCTTCCTGTTCACCTGGGGAACCCGCCACCTCTACGGCATGGCGGTCGGCCATGGCCTGCTCTCCAAAAACGCCCTGATCATCGGGGAGGGGAAGGAAGCGGAGATCTCCCTGAAGCTGATCGCCGGGACCAACGACGCGGGCTTCAAGGTGCTGGGGGTCGTCTCGAGCAAGAAGATCCAACCCGGCTCGTTTATCCAGAATGTGCCGGTGGTCGGCACGACGGAAAAGTTGCGCGAACTGGTCGATGCGTTTGATGTGGAAACCCTGATCGTCGCCACCTCGCTGTCGCGCGAGCCCGCCATCCTGCGCCTGCTCCGCCCGCTGCGCTGCGCCGGCGTCGAGGTGATCGACTATGTCTTCCTGTACGAAATGCTCGCCCAGGAAATTCCGATCGACCATATCAACGACGAATGGCTGATGAACGCCGCCATGAACAGCTCGGTGATCCATATCCGCAAGGTGAAGCGGATCATGGATTTCCTGGTTGCGGCTTTCGGCCTGATTCTCGCCGCCCCGATCTGCCTGGTCACCGCCCTGGTCATCCGCATCGACTCGCCCGGCACCATCTTCTACCGGCAGAAACGCTCCGGCATCGACGGACACCCCTACATGGTGTTGAAGTTCCGCACCATGCGGCAGGATGCCGAGGCCGCCTCGGGTGCCGTCTGGTCAACCAGCGGCGATGCCCGCATCACCCGCGTCGGCAAGTTCCTTCGCAAATGGCGCATCGACGAGATCCCCCAGCTGATCAATGTCCTCAAGGGCGAAATGAGCCTGGTCGGTCCGCGTCCGGAGCGCCCGGAGTTCGTCGATACCCTGGCCGGCGCCATCCCGTTTTACCGGGAACGCCTGCTCGTCCCGCCTGGCGTGACCGGGTGGGCCCAGGTAAAGTATCCCTACGCCTCGAACATCGAAGGTGCCCGACGCAAGCTGCAGTACGACCTCTACTACATCAAGCACATGGGCTTTTTCCTGGACTGCCTGATCCTGTTGCGCACCGTGAAAACGGTCGTCGTCGGATTAAAGCACAACGACGAGCATGCCGTGGATCCCTCGCAGCAGGAAAATGCCGAAGAATTCCCCGTGCCCGCCCCGGCCAAGTCGTCCGGGAGCAAATCCGCTTGAACCCGTCCCCGCCGACCGAAGCAGCGCTGCCCCGGCCCGATGGCGTCCATCAATGGGCGGTGATCCACAGCCGCCCGCGCTGCGAAAAGCGCATCGCCGAGTTCTGCCAGCAGCGCGGCCTGCCCTGCTACCTTCCGATCCTCGCCAAACGCCGCACCTACGGCCGCCGCGTGCGGGTGTTCGAGCATCCGGTCTTCCCCGGCTACCTGTTCGCCCTTGCCGATGCGCCCGGTCGACAACTGCTGCGCCAGAACCAGCGGGTGGCTAACCTGCTCGAAGTACCCGATCAGGCGACGCTCATCCGGCAGCTCGACCAGGTGAAGACCGCGCTGGACCAGCACGACACCTTCGAGCTGCTGCCGCAAATCGTCGAAGGGACGCGGGTGACCGTGCAAGCCGGACCGCTCAAGGGCGTCGAAGGCGTGGTCTCCCGGTTTAAGAACCGGACCCGTGTGGTCCTGAACATTGATTTTATCCAGCAAGCCCTCGCCGTGGAAGTTGAAGCGGAGTGGCTGATCCCGGTATGATAGGAATGTTATGCACGACCTCTTGCGCAAAGGATATGGCCGCCTGCAAGGCCTGTTGCCGTCGGGACTCCGCCGCCTGATCCGCCGCCGGTACTACCGTGGCATCGTCGCGAACTATACGGACGCCGATTGGGAATGGGCACCGGTTATCCGCTCCCTGCTGCAGCCCGGCGATCAGGTGCTGGATGTCGGCGCCAACGTGGGCTACCTGTCCGGACTCTTTGCCCGCTGGGTCGGACCCGCCGGTCGCGTTGTCTCCGTGGAGCCGATTCCCGACACCCACGATGCCCTGGCCTCTAGCATGGCCGCCTTGTTCCCGGGCCGTGTGACCGTGGTCCAGGCCTGCGTGTCCGACCGCCCCGGTTTCGTGACCATGGACGTTCCGGTCGGCACGGATGGCCGCGAAAACTTCTACGAATCGCGCATCCGGACCGGCGCGAGCCCCGGGTTGCCCGGTGCCCGCTCGTTTACGGTCGAAGCTGTGACCCTCGACGATCTGGTCCACCGCGAAAACCTCCGCCCCGCGTTGGTGAAAATCGATGTGGAGGGCCATGAGGAAACCGCCCTGCGGGGCGCTTCCTCCCTGCTGGCCCGGCAACCACCCCTGCTAATCGAAGTCGCCGGTGATCCCGATGCCCTCGATACCCCGGCCCACCGCCTTTTCGCCCTGTTGGCTGCCGCCGGCTATCAGGCCCTGACCCTCGATGGCGTGCGATGCCGACCGCGCCGGGTGGGCGACCGCGCCGTCGATTACCTGTTCACCCCGGCGCCGGTCGCGAAGAAAGTGATGGGCGAGTCCGCCGCAACCCGCTAGATTTCCGCGCACAGACCGCAGGAGCCGCCATGAAAGTATCGATCATTATTCCGGTGTATAACGAGGCCCGTACCATTGATCAGTTGCTCGCCCGCGTCGATGAAGTGAACGTCGGCATGGAGAAGGAGATCGTCGTCGTGGATGACGGTTCTACCGATGGCACCCGCGATGTCCTGCCCACGCTCAAGAGCCGATTCCCGAACATGAGCCTGATCTTCCACGAGGTCAACCAGGGCAAGGGCGCCGCGCTGCGCACCGGCCTGACCAGCGCCACCGGCGACATCCTGCTGATCCAGGACGCCGATCTTGAATACGACCCGCGCGATTACCACGTTCTGCTGGCCCCGATCCTCGAGGGCCGCGCCGATGTTGTTTACGGTTCCCGGTTCATCGGCGGCGGCGCGCACCGTGTCCTGTACTTCTGGCACATGATCGGCAACCAGGTCATCACCCTGTTCTCGAACATGATGACCAACCTGAACTTCACCGACGTCGAGGTCTGCTACAAGGTCTTCCGCCGCGAGGTGATGAAGACGATCCAGATCAAGGAGAACCGGTTCGGGTTCGAAATCGAAGTCACCGCCAAAATCGCCAAGGGCAATTGGCGCATTTACGAAGTGCCGGTGTCCTACTACGGCCGCCCGTATTCCGAGGGGAAGAAGATCACCTGGAAGGACGGATTCCGGGCCATGTGGTGCATCTTGAAATACCGCTTCGTGAACTGACCGGGACGGTTGTTGCCTCGACCGTGCCTGCGCGGCGCGGGTTTATTCCATCGCCACCAGCGTGCCATCCGGTGTGATCCGGACAAACAGCCGTTCCCGGAAGGCTTCCCGCAGGCACCCTAGTTGATCCGGTAGCAGGCGTGCATACACGATCGAGGCCTTCAAGTCCGGATCGTTGAAGATGAAGCCGGCGCTGTAATGGAAGTCCTTTTCGATCGAGTCCTCAATCAGGACGAGGAGAGGGGCCCCGCCATGCTGGTCCTGCCATGCTTGCGCCTGGGCATGATAATCCCGGCTTACTTGCTCGTAGTGATCGCCGTATTTGGGCGCGATGTAGACCGGCCAGTAATGGAGGGCGGCAAAGGCGCACAAACCCGTGAGCCATGCGGCCATGCGGCGGGTAAACGCGGCAGGGTCTCCCGCGCCGTCAGCCAGGCGCAACAGACCTCGGGTGGCCAACAGGATCAGCGGAGGCAACGCGGGTTGGTAGTAACGCGCCTCCAGTTCAAACCCCTGGTAGTGAAACAGGGCGTACATGCCAACCGTGACGGCGACCCACCCCGCACACGCTACATCGACGAGGCTCCAGCGCTTTCGCAGAAAAGGGACGAGGCAAAAGGGCAGGGCGGTGGGCCATCCCAGCATCGCGCCATCCATCCGGTACAAGGTTAACAGCGAACTACGCAACGCCCGCCCGGGCGTATGGAGATCCGAGAACCCCATGGCATCGCGGATGATCGGAGTCAGGGAAATCGATTCCCCAAAATGATAACCAGAGGAAATCCAGCCTCCATACAAACGTTGATTCCAGTACAGAAGAAAGGCCAACGGCAGCGCTGCGCCAATGCCCGCCCAGGGAATCGCCCGGAAAAACGAGCCGCGTCAGCCGACCGGAGCCATCACCAGCGCGAATACCAGGACGGCACCGAATGGAGCCGCATCCTGCGGCCGGGTTATGGCGGCCAGCCCAACCAGGATCCCTGCCGCGAGCAAGCTAAGGCGTCGGGTCGCTCCGTCGGGTCGCTCCATGCATGCGATCAGCAAGGCACACCCCCCCGCCATCAACAGCAAAAACGTCGTATGCGACATGAAGGACGCGCTGACCAGTAACCCCAGCGGCGAAAAGGCCATGAGACCGATGGCAAGCCCCGCTTCCCGCGCCGGCACATACCGCCGGGCCACGCTGTGCAACGCCGCCAGGCACAGCGTCCAGGCCAGTGGCATTGCCAACCACATGACGCCCATGGCGACCCACGGACTCAGCCACAAGGCCTGGCCCGGGAAATACTTGGTATGCCACCACCCGCTTTTCCCAATCACCACGTTGTGTTGGAAAAAAGCCTCCACACAGGGGGGGTTGGGTGCCGCAAGCCTTCCGGTGCTGAGAATCTTGGCTTGAAACACGTGGCTGGTTGCATCCGTGATGTGTGGAACATTCTCAAAGAGAACGTATTGCACAAGCAAGGCAGATGCCCCTCCCGCCAGGCAGATGCCCCAGATCCACCGGTTTGGTACCGAGGCCGGCCACGTCAAGGGCCAACGCCCTGATCCCCACCAAACCAACAGGCAGATCCAACCCGACCAACCCAAGGCTTGTTGGCCCGATGCCAGCAACGCCACGAAGGGTTGGGAAAGCGATGAGCCGGTGAGGCGGGTGTATACGAGTGGGGCGATGACATAACCGCCTGCCGATAAGGCGGTTAGGATTGTGCTAAGCCCCGCGACCCACCACGCCCACTGTTCCCGTCTGTTTGATTCAACCATGGCTGCCCGACCTGTTCCGGATCTATCCCCTTCAGGGGGGCCAGATCGCGGGTTTGCTTTGCCTGTAGCAGGTTCAACCTGCATGAATCCAGTATCGCTAAACCGCCGCGAAAGGCTACATTTTCCTTGTCATGGACCGGGGATCGTTTAATTATTTCTAAACGATGTTAACGTCATCGAAAGCGATCAAATCGGCCATGTGGGAAATGGTTGAGGCGGGGGGGCGTACGGCTCAGACGTTTGGGGTGAGCCGATTGCTGGGGCAGATCTATACCCTGCTTTACCTCAAGAATGAACCCCTGTCGCTCGACCAGTTGGTTGAGGAGTTGCAGGTCAGCAAGGCCAGTGTGAGCATCGCTTGCCGCCAGCTGCATGCCTTCGGCATCATCCGCCGGGTTGGGGTGCGCGGGGATCGCCGCGATTTTTATGAAGCGGTCCAGGATTTTCGTGGCCTGTTGCAGAACGGCTTGCTTCCGGCCCTGGAGAAGAAATTGAATTCCGCACGGGTGCAGATCGACAAGTGCCGGGCCTTGCTGGCCGAGTGTGAAGAGCCCGAGTCGCACCACCTGCTGCAGCGCCTGGACGAAGCGGAAGAGCGCCGTTCGAAAGTGGAAGACCTGATCAAGAATCCGTTGTTGCGCCGCATGCTCTAGGCGCACCCGGAAACCCGATCCGCATGACCTGCGGTGTCGCATACGTCAAGACGAGCCATGTTGCCCCGCCCGCGAAAGCGGCCCGGGACGCGACGGGGACGAAGTCCGCCCAAGAATGACTGTAGACGGTAGACTGTAGACTTTAGGCCGACTGCGCTAGGGAAGGTTATTCGTCAATCCGGTCGACCCGTTCATCGTGTTGCCCTCGTGATCACAGGATCGTAGAACCTCGCTGACACCTCTTCAAGAATCCATGCTCAGCCTGCCGTAAACCGTCAACAGTCTACGGTCTATAGTCTACCGTCTCTTCCCTATGTCCCTCTGGGCCTTCAGATTCGTCCTCTTCTACATCTGCGTCATGATGGTGCAGCCGCAGAACCGTTTCCTGTTCCTGCATCCGTTCCGTATCGCGCTGGTCAGCATCACCATCGCCGCGTTGTTGCACATCGTGTCGGCTGCCCAGGAGAATCGTCCGATCATCCGCTTCGGACCGGCCACCATCACCGCCCTCTGCCTCATCGTGTTTGCCTTCATGTCGCTACACTTCGGCGTCATGCAAACGAACAATGCATGGAATTCCGATATCGACATCATCGTGAAGAATGCCATCTGCCTGATTCTCGTCGAGGCCATGGCGTTTACGGTGGAGCGGGTGTGGGCGGTACAGGCGACCATGATGTTGTGCACCTTGTGGTGGATCAAGGGCGGGATCCGTCTGGCCGGGGCGGGTGCCACCTACGCCGGCGACCGCATCATGGGGCCGGCGGTATCACTCGTGGAAAATCCGAACGGGTTTGCCTACCTGCTGACCCTGATGATTCCGCTCTATCTGTACTTTTACCAGAAATCGACCAACAAATACCTCCGTTGGGCCTTCCTGGCGGGGGCACTCGCCTCGGTCTACATCGTGCTGCAAACCGGAAGCCGCACGGGTTTGCTGGCGTTGATCGCCGTCGGGGCCTTCCTGCTGCCCAAGTACGGCAAACAGCACAAGATGACGTTGATCATCGGCGCCGCCGCGATTTTCATTTTCTCCACCTCGATCGGTGCCCTCAACATGGAACGGTATAAGACCATCACCACCTCCATCCGGGCCTTTTTCGAGGGTGGCTACGAGGAGAAGGACCCCAGCATGATGACCCAGGACGAACAGAGCGCCTGGGAACGCAAGATGAAGAACCGGCACAGTTGGTTGCTGATCATGGAAAATCCGGTGTTCGGGGTGGGCTTGCAACCGGATCAGGGCCTGGTCGGGCAAAAGTACCAATATGCCATGGGGCAGGTACATAACGAATGGTTGTATGTCGGCGTGCAAATGGGGTTCATCGGCATGGGCATGTACGCCTCCTTCATGTTGTGCATTTGGGTCTACGGATGGAGGGTGCAGCGGCTGATGCGAACGTCCTGGCCGGCGCTTTCCGATTTGGGGTGGACCATCAAGATGCAGGGCGTGGTCTTCCTGGTCGGCGGCTTCTTCTCCCCGATCGGCTGGAATCCGCTGTTCCTGATCGTGGCGGCGTGCGCTTCCGCGTTGTGGACCAACATCCAGCAGCAATCCTGGAATGCAGCGACGGTGAGGACCTGAGATCATGAGTGGACGAGACGTTTCTGATGGTTACACCTCCTACGATGGCATCGGCCGCGAGCGCCTATCGTTGCGGGCCTGGCGGGTCATGGTGCGTGAACTGCTTGACTACTGGGAGCTGATCCGCCGACTGGTCATCCGCAACATCGCCGGTCAGTTCCGCCAGTCCTTCCTCGGTTACGTGTGGATCATGTTGCCGCCAATCGCCACCACCGTGGTGTTCAGCGTGCTGCAAAAGGCCCGGGTGGTGAATATCCAGATGCCGGAAGGAGCCATGCCCTATGCGATTTTTGCGCTGCTTGGCATGACCGTGTGGGGCTATTTCACCCAGCTTACGATGATGGCCACCACCAGCATCAGCAACGCCGGCGGCCTGGTCTCGAAAATCTATTTCCCGCGCGAGGTGCTGGTCCTGAGTGCCGTCGGCAACGCCATCGTGAACTTCCTGATCCGGTTGGTTGTCGTGGTGTTGACCTTCCTGCTGCTGCAGTACGCACCACACTGGCAGATCGTCTATTATGTTTTTCTGCTGATCCCCTTCACGCTGCTCGGGATCGGGCTCGGATTGCTGCTCGCTCCGATCAATACGATGATGAACGATGTCGGGCGGCTGATGGAGTTCGCCTTCCAGTTCGGCATGTTCCTTGCCCCGACGGTCTATCCCACGCCCGACATCGCCACCGCATCCGACACCTGGCAATCCCTGTTGTTCTGGGCGCACCAGCTCAATCCCGTGTCCCATTACCTCTACGCCGCCCATGAATTGGTGCAGTCCGGCACCCTTACCTTCGGTCCCGGCCTGCAAGCCTCGGTCATCCTGTCCGTTCTCGTGTTTTTCGTCGGCTGGCGCTTTTTCCACGCCATTGAGCCGTTGCTCGCGGAGCGAGTATAGACCTTAGACCTTAGACTGTAGACGATAGAATGAGACGTTTGGCGCGATGAGAGATTTTCGGAACATTAAAGCATGGCAGTTTGGGGATGACCTGGCCGTGGAGATTTACCGGTTGAGCCGTGGGTTCCCGAAAGAGGAAGTGTTTGGCCTCACCAGCCAATTGCGCCGCGCGGCCTATTCCGTGCCGGCAAATATCTGCGAAGGTGCATCCCGGTCCGGAGGCAAGGAATACCTTCAGTTCCTCTATATCGCCCGAGGATCAAGCAATGAAGCCCAATACTTTATTCACCTGGCGCATCGTCTCGGTTATCTGGGAGATGAACAACACGATGCGCTCAAGACCAGAGCCGAGGAGGCCGGCAAAACCCTCAGTGGTTTGATCAAGGCGGTTGAACAGGAAGCCGGCTTCCTGAAAACAACCGCCGCCCGGCTCGCGGCTTGGATCCTCGTCCTGGCTTCATCTCTGGCCGCCAAAACAACGCATGTCTCTTAAGGTCTACCGTCTACGGTCTACAGTCTAAGGACTACGGTCTATGCCCCCTCCCGCCATCATCGTCAACGACGTCTCCAAGAAGTTTGCCCGCTCCCTCAAGCGCGGCATGATCTATGGCCTTTCCGACATGGCCCGCATGGCGCTGATCCCGCGTCGCTGGCAGTCGGAAGGGCTCGAAGCGCGCCTGAAAGACTGTAGACTACAGACTGTAGACGGTAGACTCGGAGATGATATGGGCAAGGCTTCTTCGGAAAAGTCTACCGTCTACCGTCTACCGTCTACAGTCTCCCCTCCGTCTATCGTCTCGGACGCCGACTTGCGTCCGTCCGAATTCTGGGCCCTGCGCAACGTTTCCTTCACCCTCCAACCCGGAGAGAGCGTTGGT
>CALBHI010000263.1 GCA_937894535.1 uncultured Verrucomicrobiota bacterium | reverse complement strand
CCCCCACGTGCCCGCCCTCGCTCTCGCCCCCGAGGCCACCGCGCGTTGCATCGCCCTCTACGCCCCCAGCAAGACCTACAACCTGCCCGGCCTCGCCTGCGCCTTTGCCGTTATCCCGGACGAAACCCTGCGCCAACGCTTCAAACGCACCGCCCGCGGCATCATCACCGAGATCAATGCCTTTGGTTATGCCGGGTGCGCCGCCGCGTACCAACACGGCGAACCATGGCGGCGCGAGCTGATCACCTACCTGCGCGGCAACCGCGACCTCGTGTTTTCCTTCGTGCGCGACCACCTGCCCGGCATCGTCATGCGCCCGATGGCCGCGACCTACCTGGCCTGGCTGGATGTACGCGGCCTGAACCTCGACACCCCGCACCAGTTCTTCGAGGACGCCGGCGTCGGCCTCTCCAATGGCATCGACTTCGGCGCCCCCGGCTTCCTGCGTCTCAACTTCGGCTGCCCGCGCCCCGTCCTGCAGGAAGCCCTAGCCCGCATGAAACGCGCCGTGGACACCCTCCACCGGAAAAGCGGAGCAGAGTAACCGCGGATTACGCCGATAACGCGGATGGGACGTATCGTTTGCTCTTCAGCGTTTGGTTTTTCGCCGAAACCTTCCACACCAACACGCCTCTATAGACTGACAGATCATCCGCGACATTCGCGGTTCCAACGTCCAAATCCGTGTTGATCCGTGTCCATCCGTGGTTACACCCTCCACCGGAAAAGCGGAGCAGAATAACCGCGGATTACGCTGATAACGCGGATGGAAGAGATCGCATGATCTTTAGCACGTGGGTTTTCGGCGAAACCTTCTGTACCAACATGCGTGAACAGACAGGCCGATCATCCGCGACATTCGCGGTTCCACCTTCTGAATCCGTGTTGATTCGTGTCCATCCGTGGTTGCACCCTCCGGATCGCGGTTTCACGGCGAAGCAACCAGCGGGGTAAATCCGATCACCCCGCCGCCGGCCGGTGCCGGTTGCCCGGCACGGACCTCGGTCCGACCGGCGCCGCCCAGCGCGCGGCATTGGCGATGACCCGGATCACCTCGGGCTGGTGGTAGGTCGGAAACGTTTCATGACCGGGGCGGAAATAAAACACCCGCCCGTTCCCGCGCCGCCAGCAGCAACCGGAACGGAACACCTCGCCGCCGGGAAACCAGGAGATGAACACCTGCTCGTCCGGCTCCGGCACATCAAACGCCTCGCCGTACATCTCCTCGTGCGGGATGGTAAAACCGTCGCCCAACCCTTCGGCGATCGGATGCGACGGCGCGACCACCCATAGCCGCTCGCACCCGCCATCCACCCGCCACGACAACGAACAGCTCGTCCCCATCAGCGCCCGGAACACCTTGGCGTAATGCGTGGAATGCAACCCGATGAATCCCATGCCCGACCAAACCTGCCGCTGCACCCGCGCCACCGTCTCCTCGCTCACCGCATCGTGCGCGCGATGCCCCCACCAAACCAGCACATCGGTCGCGGCCAACCGCTCCTCCGACAATCCTTGTTCCGGCTCGTCCAGCGTGGCCACCGAAACCTCCAGCCCCGGATACGCCGCCAAGCCCCGCGCAATCGCCGCATGGATCCCGTCCGGATACACCGAACGCACCACGTCGTTCCGCCGCTCGTCGACAAACTCGTTCCAGATGGTGACATGCACCGGACGGGTCATGATAGGAAGTCCCTGCTCACCCCTTGCGGCCCTTTTGCATGGCCGCGACGGTGCGGGCGGTTTCGCGGTCGGAGGTGCGGCGTTTGATCGTCTCGCGTTTGTCCACCGTCTGCTTGCCCTTGCCGAGGGCGAGCTCGAGTTTGATTAAACCGTGTTTGAGGTAGATTCGCACCGGGACCAGGGTCTTGCCCTTTTCATTGACCTGGCCGATGAGCCGGCCGATCTCGCTGCGGTGCAGCAGCAACCGCCGCACGCGGATCGGATCGTGGGCCTCGACCGGGCTGTGCTTGTACGGCTGCACGTGCATGCCGTAGATGAACACCTGCTCGCCGTCGATCCGGGCGAAACTCTCGTTGAGGCTGACCAACCCGTCGCGGATGGCCTTGACCTCCGGGCCCCGCAGTTCAAGTCCCGCCTCGAACTTTTCCAGGAGATGGAAATCGAAGGACGCCTTGCGGTTCGTGGCAATGGTCTTGCCGCCGCCGTCGCGGGGCGCTGGAGTACCGGCCGACATGGACGCCGCGCCGGCGCGACTCAAAGCGCGATCAGGTTGTCGAGCGCGGTGTTGCTCGTGGAGGGCGTCGAGGTGTACTCGACGGTCAGCTTGCCCTCGGCAATCTCCTTCAGCGCCACGTCCAGGGTCGACTGCTGGTTGTGGTCCGGCTTGATCAGCGGGCGCTGACCCCGGTTGAGCTGACGCACCCGGCGCGACACCATGTTGATGAGCAACGGGGTGTTCGAAATGCGGTTTTTCGCCTTGTCGAGGTAGGTGATGTTCATAGTGTCAGCTCGCTTTCCAGAATTAAATCAGCCCCGCACTATAGAAGACCCCTCCCCCCCTGTCAAACGGCAAATCCCCCAACCGGAAACGCGCACTGTATACCGGTTTATCCGCATGCCATCCTGCTTGCTAAACCAAGCCAGGTTTGACAACCTCTGCCTATCCGGGTGTAGGTTGCTGGCGGATATAGTTGTCGGACAGGGGGTTGAAAGGGTTGTTCGCGATGCCGCGAGCGGAGCTCGGCAGGAGTTGCTGCATGTGGACCATTGAGGGGTTGCTGGCGGAAGTCTCGGCACGCGGCGGTTCGGACTTGATCCTGACCGCAGGAGCTCCTCCGCAAATAAAATTGCTGGGCCACCTCCATGCCCTCGACAGCCATCCCTTGTCCCCAGCCGATACCGAAGCCCTCTGCCTCTCCGTGTTGAACGATTCCCAGCGCACCCAACTCCGGGAAAAACGCAGCGTGGACCTTTCCCGCGGTTTCCCCGGCATCAATCGCTTCCGCTTTAATATCTTCCACCAACGGGATTCGCTGGCCATGGCCGCCCGGTTGATTCCCCACACCATTCCCTCCTTTGATTCGCTGGGGTTGCCTCCCGCCGTCCGGCAGTTCGCCCTCTTGCCCCATGGCCTCGTTCTGGTGACCGGCCCGGCCGGCAGCGGCAAGTCCACCACCCTCGCCGCGATCATCGACCACATCAACCACCACCGGGCGCAGCATGTCATCTGCCTTGAGGATCCCATCGAATACCTGCATACGCACCGCAAAAGCATCATCGAACAACGCGAGATCTACGAGGACGCCCTGTCGTTCAGCAGCGCCCTGCAAAGCGTGTTCCGCCAGTCACCCGACGTCATCATGATCGGCGAGATGCGCGACATGGAGACCATCCAGCTCGCCCTGACCCTGGCCGAAACCGGCCACCTCATCCTCGCCACCCTGCACACCCAGGACACCACCCACGCCATCAACCGCATCGTGGACGTTTTCCCCGCTTCCCATCAGCAGCAAATCTACACCCAGTTGTCGATGGTGCTCAGCGGAGTGATCGCCCAGACCCTGCTGCTC
>CALBHI010000262.1 GCA_937894535.1 uncultured Verrucomicrobiota bacterium | reverse complement strand
GACCGGAACGCCCTGTCCCGCCCACGAAGCCATGCCGCCCGTCGCCGTAAGGGTGCTGAAGAAACCGCTCGTCCCCGAGGAAACAACATGATGCCCAACATCCTTCGTCTCAGTGCCGTCGCCGTGGCTTGCTCGCTCTGTTCCTGTTCACCACCCTCCTCGACCCCGCCGAAAGCCGCTTCGGGAAACGGGAAGGATATCCCCGCGGCACCGGAAAACCAAACGCCCCGGCAAACCCAACCCCGCCCCCTCCCGCTCGATCACCGCGACTACGGCACCTGGCGCAGCTCCATTTTTGGCGGCGGTGGCTATCTGCAACACATCGTGATCGCCCCCTCCAGCCCGGACGTGCTGTACAGTTATGTCGATGTCGGCGGGGTCTACCGGAGCGATGACGCCGGCAAAACCTGGCGCATGCTTCATGGCGGTTTGCCCGCGGGTGATGGATACTACTCCGTGCGCGGCCTGGCTGTCTCCCCGGCCAACCCCGACCACCTCGTCATCGCCGTCGGCAATCAATGGACCCCGCGCAAAGGCGTGTACGAATCCCGCGATGGCGGAACCACCTGGAAACCGGTGCTGGAAGCCCATGTCTACGGCAACGAGATGCATCGATCCACCGGGTTCATCTTCGCCCGCGATGCCAAGGGGCGGTTGCACTTCGGGTCGGCCGGCGACGGGGTGTGGGTCAGCGAAGACCATGGCGCGACCTGGTCGAAACGCGGATTGGACGGCATGAACATCACCGACGTGACGTTTGCCACCGATGGCCGCGGCTGGATCAGCGCCCACGCCTGGGCTCCGCACGGTAAAGCCGAACTCGCCGGCGGCTTGTTCATCACCCGCGATCACGGCGACACCTGGACGCCGGTCGAGGGACCCGCACCCGACGAACTCGTGGTGGCGCCGGATGGTTTGATCGTCGGCATCTTCGCGGCCCATCGCATCCGGAAAAGTCCGGATGATGGAACAACCTGGATGGATTTCGAGGAAGGATTGCCCATCGATCCGGAACAGGCCAAAGGGTACACCAGCGAAAGCCGCTTCCGCGCGCTGGCCGCCGGCCCGGACTTCCTGCTCGCCGGTTCGTCGCGCGGCACGATCTACCGGCGCGACACCGGGGCAGCGGCCTGGAAAAAAATCGAGCGCGACGGCGTCACCGAAGTCGTGGAGGGCGAACCGTGGTGGGGCCGGTTGCAACCGGGCGTGTGGCCGCACTTCGGCGCGGCCATGGGCAGCCTCGTCGTAGTGCCCGGTCATCCGGATCACTGGTGGTTTACCGACTGGTACAGCGCCTACGAATCGACCGATGCAGGCCGCACCTGGGTGCAGCGCATCGACGGCATCGAGGTGACGGTGATTCATCACATCATCGGCAACCCCGCCGATCCGGCCCGGATTCATGCCGGCATGGCCGACAACGCCTACGCCGAATCCACCGACGGCGGCGTCCGCTACCACACCCCCAAGAAAACTTTTTCGAACATGAAGATGCTGGGCGTCTCGCCCGCCCTGCCGGGGCGGCTCTACGGAGTCGGCGACCAGCGGGCGGAATGGCGCGCGGAAAAACTGTGGGTCAGCACGGACTCCGGGGCAACCTGGTGGGCCGCCCCGATGCTCGGACTTCCGCCTCCGGCCAAGCACAGCATGAACTCCATCGCCGTCCATGCCGAACGGCCCTACGAGCTGGTGGTCGGAGTCTCCGGCAAAGTCGGCGAAGGCGGAGGTGTGTACCGGAGCGAGGACGGAGGGCGCTCCTTCGTTCCGTTCAATGAAGGCCTCGAAGAGGCTGGCTCCTTTTTCCGACATGAGATTTGGAGCATTGGTCCCGAACTTGCCATGACGCGGTCCGGGCGCCTGGTTGCGGCCAGCCATGAAACGGGCCACATCTATGTCCATGATGGCTCCACGTGGCAGTTGGCGGACATCACGCCGGGCGGCAAGCCGCGGTATACCGTGGCCGCCGGCGAGATGGTTTATGTGGCCTGTCAGGAAGGCGGTTTGCTGAAAAGTGCGGACGGTGGGCGAAGCTGGAAAAAAATCCTCGACGAAAACACCGTGGTCGTCGCGGCGGACGCTTCGGTCATTGCCGCCGCCACCACCAGCCGGTTGAAGATCAGCCGCGATGGCGGCGAAACCTGGTCGGAATTCCCCCTTCCACCCCAAGGCCAGGTGCGCACGATGGCCGTCTCCGGCGGCCGCCTCCACGCCGGCACGGCAGGCGGGGGCATGTTTTGGATGCCGCTGGATGCGGCCGGCCTGACGCCGATGCAGGCCGGGGAGGTTGGACCCGGCATCCTGCCGGTGCGGGAGGATGCGGCGGCGCGCGCCCCGGAAATCATCGACGGCTCCTTCCTGTCCGCCGATACCGTCAACCATCGGTGGACCATCTGGACCGGGCAAGGCCACAGCGAAAAGGCGTGGCGCAAGGAATCAGCCGATGATCAGGGCGGCTCCCTCGTCCTGCGCTCACGGGACGGCGAGGCCAACACCTCCGTCGGACTCACCTTTCCCGCGGTGGACAACGGGTTCGCTATCGCCCTCGCGTGGAAAGCATCCGGTACGGCCGAAACCGAGTTCCAGATCGCCCTGCGCTCCTACCGGGGCGGAGCCCAGGCCGATTGGCAAACCTTGACCCGGATCACCGGCCCCTCGCCGGAGTGGACCTGGATCAACCGGGAAGTCCGACTCGCCGCAGGCGCCGATCGCGGTGAGTTGGTGGTCGTTCTAAAAGGTGAAGGTTCTGTATCGCTGGATGCCCTGTCAACCTCCGTTCCGCCCCAGATATTTGGAACACCGCAGCAATAACCCCACTCCATCCCGAAAAGGAAGCTCCCATGCACCATCCGTTCGTCTCCGTATGCCTTGTCCTTGCCTGCTCATCCGCCACCCTGGCCGCCGATCTCTTTGTGTTGCCCGATGGCAACATGGATAGCCTGCCCACCAAGGGCATGCAGGTGTACGAACCTCCGGCCACCAAGGGCCAGGCGACCGTTGCCGTCGACACCGCCAATCCAGCCCGGGGTAGCGGGTCACTCAAAATCGCATGCGACAGCGGGGAATACGTCAGCGTATCGTTTCCCATGTCCAATACGCGCACCACCGGCCGGGCCCGGGTCTACCTGCGTGGCGAATTGACCAACGCCGAACAGATCACCATCGGCGTGCAAAGTTTCACCATGGCCGAAGGATTCAAAAGCATCAGCCTGATTCCCGTCCTTGATGCCAAAGCCCGCATCGGCACGGACTGGCAACACCTCACCGTTGACCTGAAACGCGATGCCGCGGCCACCCACTGGCAATTGTCGTTTGTCCTCAAGGGACCCGGTGTGCTCTGGATCGACCACCTCGAGGAAGTGGTGGAATGAACCCGGTCCCCTCGCATGGCTATGGCCGTTTCGATGATGCGGCACGCGAATATGTCATTCACCGGCCCGACACCCCCTTGCCCTGGCTGAATTACCTCGGTCAGGACGACTTCTTCGCCCTCTGCACCAACGGCGCCGGCGGCTATACCTTCTGGCGCGATGCCAAACTGCGCCGCATCACCCGCTACCGGTACAACAACCTGCCGATGGATGTCGGCGCCCGCGCGCTCTACCTCCGCGACGGCGATACCGTATGGAGCCCCGCGTGGAAGCCAGTGAAAACCCCGCTGGATCGCTACGCCTGTCACCACGGCCTCGGTTATACCCGTTTCGTCTCGGAAAAGAACGGCGTGGAAGTCGAATGGTTGCTGCTGATTCCGCCCGGTGAAACCGCCGAGGTCTGGCGCGTGCGCGTGCGCAACCTGACCACGACGCCCCGCACGATCCAGCTTTTTTCCGCCGTCGAGTTCTGCCTCTTCGAAGCACTGAACGACATGACCAACTACCAGCGGACCTACTCCATCGGCGAGGTCGAGGTGGACGGGTCGGCGCTGTACCACACCACCGAATACCGCGAGCGGCGGAGCCACGTTGCCGTATTTTCCTGCAACCGCCCGGTTGATGGTTTCCACACCTCCCGTGATGCGTTTTTCGGGGTACACAATGGATGGCACGAACCCGCCGCCGTGCAACGGGGAACCTGCACCAACAGCATCGCCCACGGATGGAATCCGGTCGGGGCCCATCAACTCAACCTGGAGCTTCCCTCCGGGGCAACCGACGAAGCGGTGTTTGTGCTCGGTTATGTCGACAACACCGGCCTCGACAAGTACGAACGTCCGCATGTGATCAACAAGACCCGCGCCCGCGCGTTGCTCGCGCGGTACGCCACCGGCGAACAGGTCACCGCCGCCTACGAAACGCTGCGGACCAACTGGGACCGCCAACTCGGTGCGTTCCAGTGCGCCTGTCCGGATGACGTGATCAACCGCATGGGCAACATCTGGAATCCCTATCAGTGCATGGCGACGTTCAACCTGTCGCGCTCGGCCAGCGGATATGAAACCGGCATCGGGCGGGGCATGGGCTTCCGCGACAGCAACCAGGACATCCTCGGCTTCGTCCACATGATCCCCGAGCGCGCACGCGGACGCATCCTCGACATCGCCGGCACCCAACTCTCCGACGGCACCTGTTACCACCAGTACCAGCCGCTCACGAAAAAGGGCAACGCCGACATCGGCGGCGACTTTTACGACGACCACCTCTGGCTGATCCTCAGCACCTGCGCCTACGTGCGCGAAACCGGCGATGGGTCGATCCTCGACGCCCCGGTTGGCTATGCCGACACGCCCGGGTCCGGCGAAACCCTGCTGCACCACCTTGAAACCAGCATCCGCTACACCCTCACCCACCTCGGCCCCCACGGCCTGCCGCTGATCGGACATGCCGA